>CACZTE010000051.1 GCA_902784045.1 uncultured Eubacterium sp.
AATTGCTTCCGCATTAACGGCAATACCCGGTATTTCAGAAGTTTTTGAAACCGGGCTTGTCACTTATTCCAATCGTGCAAAAAAAACGCTTCTCGGCGTTTCTGATAACATTCTCGATACTTATGGAGCAGTGAGTCAGCAAACTGCTGAAGCCATGTGTCAAGGGCTTCTAAGTCGGACAAATAGCGATTTAGCCGTTTCGGTAACCGGTATTGCCGGGCCTGGAGGGGGAAGCAATGCTAAGCCTGTAGGGCTCGTTTATATTGCCGTTGCGGATCGTAATCAAATCATTATTGAGAAATGCCGTTTTAGAGGCGATAGATCACAAATACAGCGCCGCAGTGTCAATAAGGCATTTGCAATGCTACGAAATTTAATTATCACCATGCATTAATAGTACCAGCATAAACAATCCCTTTCAGAAAGGAAATGATATGGCAAAAAAAGAAAAACAACTTGAAACCGTTACTCCAAAAGTAAATAATGATGCCAAACAAAAAGCGCTTGATGCAGCTTTAAAAAATATTGAAAAGACATTCGGAAAAGGCGCAGTCATGCGTCTTGGAGATGAAAATGCTAAATTGGATGTAGATGTTATCTCTACTTCTTCTATCGGGATAGATATGGCTCTGGGGATTGGTGGCATTCCAAAAGGCCGAATCATTGAAATTTATGGTCCTGAATCTTCCGGAAAAACAACATTAGCACTTCATGTTATCGCCGAAGCTCAAAAAAAAGGCGGGATAGCAGCATTTATTGATGCTGAGCACGCTTTAGATCCGGTATATGCGGCAAATCTTGGAGTCGATATTGACAGTCTAATTGTTTCTCAACCGGATACCGGAGAACAAGCTTTGGAAATCTTAGAAGCTTTAGTTAGAAGTGGTGCTATTGATGTGGCTGTTGTAGATTCAGTAGCAGCATTAGTACCAAGAGCTGAAATTGACGGCGAAATGGGAGATTCTCATGTTGGTCTTCACGCTCGCTTGATGTCGCAAGCGCTCAGAAAACTAGCAGGAACGATAAAAAAAGCTAACACAGCTGTTATATTTATCAATCAGCTTCGAGAAAAAGTCGGTGTGATTTATGGAAATCCTGAAGTGACTACCGGTGGTCGCGCTTTGAAATTTTATTCTTCAGTGCGTATGGATGTACGAAAAATTGAGGTGTTAAAAAAAGATGGCGAGATGATCGGAAATCGTACACGCTGTAAAATTGTAAAAAATAAAATGGCACCGCCATTTAAAATTGCAGAATTTGATATTATGTACGGTGAAGGCATCTCACATGAAGGAGACGTTTTGGACGTAGCAACTGGTCTTGATATAATTCATAAATCAGGATCTTGGTTCTCTTATAAAGATGAACGTTTGGGTCAGGGAAGAGATCGCGTTCGCGAAATGCTTAAAGATAATCCCGATCTCTGTCAAGAAATTGAACAAGCCATTCGCGATTATTATAGTCAAAAGAATAATCCTGATGATATTGAAGAACAAGATCAATCATCATCAGAAGATTTGGATTTTGAAATGGGTACATTTGAGGATTGATGCTGATTAATGTGTTGTAAATAATAATTTTAAAATTCCTTTGCAAATAAGCTCAACTGTGCTTTATAATAATAATATACTAAGTCAGATGGTCGCGGAATATTAATTCTGAGGAAAGTCCGAGCTCCACAGGGCAAGGATGCCGGGTAACGCCCGGTGAAGGTGACTTCAAGGCAAGTGCAACAGAAAGTATACCGCCCTACTATTTTATTTTAGGGTAAGGCTGAAAGGGTGAGGTAAGAGCTCACCAGCGGCGTGAGTAATCCGTCGGCTATGTAAACCCCATCCGGAGCAAGATCAAGAACTAGCATTTAATAATGGCTGCTCGTCATTGCTAAAAATGGTAGATCGCTGGAATTTATCGGTGACGATAAAACAAGATAGATGACCATCAAGACAGAACTCGGCTTATAGACTTAGTATACAAAATCCCCGATTGTGATAAACTATCGGGGATTTTAATATATGATTGATTGACAAATAATAACTGTTATGCATGAATAGGCAAGGTACTGTCAAGAATTTTGCGCAAATTTATTTTTAGATTAAACTGTCCAATAGTCCGATGACCACCCAGGAGAATATCGAAGCATC
>CACZTE010000052.1 GCA_902784045.1 uncultured Eubacterium sp.
ACGGGATGATTTTTGTGACGGAAGCGCGGCCTATTGCGCCGAAGGAGCCGGTGTTTTGAGGGTCGTGAGTTTTTTGATACACGCTAACTTTTCGCGGGAGAACCCCCGTCGCCTTCGGCGACAGCCCCCCTTTCCACCCGCTTCGCTCGATAAGTTCCCGTTAGCCACCACCCATTTCATTCGATAAGTTCGCGTTGCTGAATTAGAACTTCAGACGCTCACTTAAAACGCTAGCTATAGGCGAAGTGTGAATGGTTGCAAGTTACTGTAAGTTCGGGGATGAATAAGCCGTGGCCACCTCATGCCCTTCGGGCATTTCAGTCGCGGAATGGGCCCTATAGACTTTCACGGATTTACGGCGCCTAGCTCATGCAAGCATAGCTATTCACCCTGAACCAGTGAAAGTCTGCACGACTTATTTTTTTTCAATCAAAGATTTGGACGCTCAATAAATCGAGGGGAGGCTTTTGCTCTCGGTAAGGTTACAATAGACCGACAACGCTCGGCTTTCAAAAAGGCATCTTCGTGTTTCATACGGAGTGTGACCGTTTTTACAAGGCTGTCCAAATGTGATATCATAGTGATGATTAATACAGTAGTAAAAAACCAATGTCGCCATCAAACAACGCTATCATCAAACAATACGCCAAGATATTACACCATCAAATGACCTAGGAAGAAAAACATATGAGGTATGATTATTGAAGGGGCGCCGATAGGCGCGGGATGGTTAAGCGATAAGCGAACAACCCCTCCGCGTTTAACCGAAGTATTGGAAACGAGGTGAGCGAGTCTATGAGAAAGTTGAATACGATCCTTTCTGTCCTTCTAATTGTGATTTTTTTGCTTCACGGCCTGATGGGCAGCGCTTTGCTGTTGGGAATCGATAATAGCGCCGCAAAGACGCTCGCTCGGGTCGGCGTGATTGTGCTTTTGGCGCACATTGTCATCGGCGTGATTCTGACTGTCAAATCCCTTCATATTTCAAAAGACAGCGGCGATCCTTACCTTAAAGAAAACGCTGTTTTCTGGGCGAGGCGGGTCAGCGGTCTGGCCATTTTGATTTTGTTGTTTTTCCATTTCGGCGTATTCGGCGCGGTACAAAACGGTGTGTATGTCTTGTTTCCTTTTACGACCGTCAAATTGCTGACACAGCTTTTGCTGGTCGCGGCGATTTTTACTCATCTGTTACTGAATGTCAGACCTCTTTTGGTTTCTCTCGGCATTGTTAGTGATGGCAAGCGACGCGGCGTGATTTATCTCGTTTTGTCCCTTTGGCTATTGTTATGCGCGGGAGCGCTGATTGTGTATTATATAGGATGGCAAACATGATGAACAAACATTTGATTGTTATCGGCGCGGGGCTTGCCGGCTTGTCGGCGGCGCTTCAGGCGGTAGAAGAAGACTTTCACGTCACGCTTATTTCCGCGATGCCCTCCGAGCGTGCTCAGTCCGTGATGGCGGAGGGTGGCATTAACGCCGCTCTGGACAGCCAAGACAGCGTGATGGAGCATTACGCGGATACCATGAAAGCGGGATGTGATTTGGCGGATCCCAACGCGGTTCTGCGGATGACGCAGGCGGCGCCGGAATTGGTGCGGTCGCTTTCGCGGATGGGGGCGCAGTTTAACACACGCGGCCGGGGTGAGCCGGATTTGCGCTATTTTGGCGGGCAGAAAAAGAAGCGGACGGCTTTCGCCAAAAGCGATACGGGAAAACAGATCATGACGGCCTTGATTGACGCGGCGCGGCGTGATGAAGCGCGGGGAATGATCAAGCGGTTTAATCATCATGTGTTTGAGACGTTGTTGCTTAAGGATGGCGTTTGTCACGGCTGTGTGATTCGCGACAGTTATTCCGGTGAGCGGCTCACCCTTTTCGGGGACGGGCTTATTGTGGCCACCGGCGGCATTCACGGCCTGTTCGGCAATACGACCGGTTCCTTGGTCAATACCGGGGAAGTGAGCGCCGCGCTTTTCGGTCTGGGTGTGCCCATGGCCAATCTTGAGATGATTCAATATCATCCGACGACGGTTGAGATCGGCGGCAAGAAAATGCTCATCAGCGAAGCGGCCAGGGGAGAAGGCGGCCGGCTGTTTACTATCCGCGATCACAAGCGATGGTATTTTATGGAAGAGAAGTATCCGGAGCTCGGTAATCTGATGCCCAGAGATATCACCGCCAGAGAAATATGGCATATCAGCCAGGAGAGCCCCGTCTATCTGGATATGACGGACATTCCCAAAGACGTGATTGAGCGCAAGCTCGCCGGCTTGATCACGGATTGTCTGACTTATCTGCGTCAGGATATCCGCGTAGAGCCAATTTTGGTGTCGCCGGGCATTCATTATTTTATGGGCGGTATTGATGTGGACGCTCGGCATCGGACAGCCGTCAAATATCTGTACGCCGCCGGAGAATGCTGCGCCCAGTATCACGGTGCCAACCGGCTGGGGGGCAATTCGCTGCTCGGCGCGATTTACGGCGGCAACGTCGCGGCGCGGACGGCTTGCGCGGAGGCGCGGGCGGCAGACGTTCCGTTCGCATCGGCGCGAGAATCAGCAGGTTTTTCGCCGGATGAGGCCGGATTAATCGAAACACCGCATGAAATGGAGGAGATCCACGCCATCCTGCGGGGCGCTCTGGGTGTTGTCCGGGATGAAAAACGGATGGCGGATGGACTGGATCAACTGGCGTCGTTCGGCGGTCCCCGGGCGTTATTGGGCCGGGCGGCGATTATGAGCGCGATGGCCAGACAAGAGAGCAGAGGCGCTCACTACCGGGAAGATTATCCGGCGCGCGACGACGCTTTTTTGAAAAAAACCATCGCGGTTTACGACGGCCAAACGATTCGGATTCATTTTGAATCCCTTCCGGAAAGGCGGAACCCATCATGAACTATACCATTCATATCAAACGTCAACCGGACAAGACGGCCGAACCCTTTTGGCAGGATTTTAACATCGCGGCGGACGGGGAGCTATCCATCGCCGCTGTCCTCACCATCCTTAACGCGAGAGCGGAACTGACCGACACGTTGGGGAATAAAGCTGAGCCGATTGCTTGGGAGCGGAGCTGTCAGGTGAAAAAATGCGGTGCTTGCGCTATGCGCATCAATGGTTTGCCGCGACTCGCTTGTTCGACATTTTTAAACGCGCTTGACGGGCAGACCGTCACGTTGGAGCCCCTTCGCAAATTTCCGTTGGTCCGGGATTTGATTGTGGACCGCTCGGTTGTTTTTGACAAAATGAAGCAGATTCAACTCTGGCTTGAAAGCGACGCCCGGATGCCGGACAAAACCCATGAGACACGCTACCAATCGGCGAGATGCCTGATGTGCGGATGCTGTCTTGAAGTTTGCCCGAATTTTGACGCGGGGAAAGATTTCACCGGCGCTATTTCTCCGGTCAACGTTTTTCGGATTTTCAATGAGGAGCAGGACGCTTCCCATCGCCGGGACATGGCGAAGGCCTACCGCAAACGTTATTTTGAAGGATGCGGTAAATCGCTGTCATGCCACAATATTTGTCCTGCGGATATTCCCGTGGAGGAATTGATG
>CACZTE010000053.1 GCA_902784045.1 uncultured Eubacterium sp.
GGGATCACAAGTGCTGCCATATGCTGCCAGACGCATGAGTTTATGCGGTTCGAGATGATGTCCGAGAGAATTTCTCGGGCAGACTTCTGTACACAAGCTGCATTGCATACAAGCTGAAGCAGCTAATTTTAAAGAATCGCGATGACTTCTCGTTTTGGACTGAATAAGATAATGATCTTTGGGAAGTACGATGAGGCCTTTTGTTCCTTTGGTGATATAAGAATCGAGAGGTACGATTTTCCCCATCATCGGTCCGCCGTTGATGACTACAAAATCATCAATGGTGGGTCCGCCCGCCAGATCCAGCGCTTCTTTCACCGTAATGCCGAGAGGCACTTTGGTGGTCAGTCTGCGAGCCACTTTACCTGTTAAGGTAATGTATTTGTCAATCACGGGTTTTTCATTCGTCATCATGTCGTAGATATTCAGAAGAGTCTCGACATTAATAACTAATGTACCGACATTCAGCGGAATTCCGCCTTCCGGAACAATACGGCCGGTCATTTCATAAACCAGTGTTTGTTCGTCCCCTGCCGGATAGAAGTTGTCCATGATACCGAGTTCGATTTGGGGATAATTGACCAATTCTTTTCTTAAAGAATTGATCGCGGGTACATATTTTTTCTTAAGACCGACAATCCCTTTACTCGCTTTGGTATGATCCATAACGGCTTGCAGAGCCGCCAGCATATCAGCGGCTCTGACATCCATTAATTGTTGGTCCACACGCAGAAGCGGTTCACATTCAGCACCATTGACAATAACGGTATCTACTGTAGCGTTAATTTTTACATGTGTCGGAAAGGTCGCCCCACCGGCACCGACGATACCTGCGCTTTTGACGATGTCAATTAAGTTTGTGCTCATGAGCAACACCTCAGCTTATTATTTAATATCAAACCCTCCGCACAGGACACATCTTCTTCTTCTGGCAAATGATTTTGCAGAGGTTAAGCCTTCACCTGTAGGACCGGCAATGGTAAAGGTTGGATAACCTTCGCCGCCGATACCGAGACCCGCATAAGAAGGTCCGTTTTTAACAAAGATGGTGGCTTGAATCATCTTGCTCATTTTGGATAATGAATCGACATTTTTGGAGTGCATGGTTGCTGTGTGGCGGTTGCCATGTTCCAAATCGCAGGCAAGCTCAATCCCTTTATCAACGTCTTCGACACGGACGATACCGAGGATAGGCATCATCAATTCGATCTGTACGAGGGGATGGCTTGCGTCGCATTCAGCGATGAGCACGCGTGTATCTTCGGGTACATCGAGACCTGCTGCTTTAGCAATGTATTTCGCACTCTTACCAACATAGTCACGGGATACGCGGCCGTCGGGAGCAACCATATCCGCCAGAGCGTCAATGGTTTTCTTGTCTTTGATTTCATAAGCGCCGTTTTTCTTCATGTTGAAGATTAGATAATCGGCAACTTGATCAACAACGACAACTTCTTTTTCTGCGATGCAGGGCAGGTTGTTGTCGAATGTACATCCGTCGATGATGTCTTTGGCTGCTTTTTCGACATCAGCTGTTTCGTCAACTAATGCCGGCGGGTTGCCGGGGCCTGCGCCGATGGCTTTTTTACCGCTGGAAAGAACAGCTTTAACCACGCCGGGACCACCTGTAGCACACATCATTTTTACCAGAGGATGATGCATCAGGATATTGGTGTTTTCCATGGAAGCTTCGGTAGTGGAAACGATAAGGTTTTCGGGACCGCCAGCTTCAACAACGGCTTTATTGGCTAATTTTACACAGTATTGGCTTGTTTTGATAGCGCCCGGATGGGGAGCAAAAACGACACCGTTACCGGCTGCGAGCATACCGATGGAGTTGTTAACGATGGTTTCGTTAGGGTTGGTTGACGGGCAAATAGCGCCGATGACGCCAAAGGGAGAGAGTTCAAGCAAAGTTAAACCTTCATCACCTGTCCAGCAGTCTGCCATCAAATCTTCCATACCCGGTGTTTTTTCAGCGGTCAGATAAGCCTTCATAACTTTATCTTCATAGTTGCCCATGCCGGTTTCTTCGACGGCCATAGCTGCAACTGTTTCGACCACTTCTTTTTTAGAAAAGTTTTTGCGGATAGAATCTATTACTTTGTAGCGAAGGGCCAAAGGTTGTCTGTAATATGCTTGCCATGCAGCATAACATGCTTCCACGGCGTTGTTCATATCAACAAATAAACCGTCTTGACCGTCAACTACAGGAATATTTTTTTCTTCCGCATCATCAATTGACTCCATGACTTTTTTGACGATGGCTTCAATTGCAGATGTATCAATAGTCATACTTACTCCTCCTGAACTATTATTCTGTCTTTAAAATCTCCAGGCCCGCTTCCGCGATGGCCATATCTTCGTCCACCGTTCCACCGCTAACACCAATCGCGCCAATCTGAACGCCGTCCACGATAAGCGGATAACCGCCGCCGAAGGTCACAATGCGATTGTTGTTGGTAAATTGAATACCAAAGAGTGGACTCTCTTCTTTAGCCAAATCATAAACCGCGCTTGTGGGACACTTGAGAGCATTGGCCGTATAAGCTTTATTTTGAGAAATATCTATACTGGCCAGCAGCGAGTCCTTCATGCGTTCGTAATAAGCTAAATTACCGCCGATATCGACAGCAGAGAACACGATGGGTACACCTAATTCCTGAGCCTTCACTCTGGAAGCAGCCGCGATTCTTTTGGCCAACGTGAGTAATACTTCACCTTTGTCTTCTTGTGGTTTCAAGGCTTCCGAAGCTCCTTCGTCGATTTTAGTTTGTGCTAAAATGTCTTTTGCATTATCCCGGATATTTTCTTCAAACTCTTCAACTCTCGCGAGCACAAAGAGTAAATCGGAAAGGCGATTGACAAATTTGACTGCCTCAGGACGAACAGTGTCATCCTGGCTTTTATATGTCACAATGCGTCTTTCGCCGCGTCTGACAACTGAACGCGCCAGATGTAATGCAGCTGATGCTGCGTTTCTACCGGGAATAATGAATTCTTTTTGGCGACCGATGATTGCCAGATAGTGATCCATGGTTTTTTCCATGGCGTCGATATCAGCCTGCGATACTTTATCGGGAAGCATTTCGCGGCCTTTATCGTCACTGGATAATTCGGCCCCCAATATAAAGATCCGTTCCTGTGCTTTTTTGAGGATTTCGCGAATTTCTTCATCTTTTACGAGGGCATAGGCTACGCCGATGGCTGATTGTGCTTCGTCCATCGTGCCGTAGGCATCAACCCGGATATCATCTTTCGGAGCTCTTCCGCCGCCGAACAAACCGGTTGTGCCCTTATCCCCGCTTCTCGTGTAGACATTGGGCATAAGCTAATCTCCTTTCTAAAGCGTTTTTTGAACTTCCGATTCGGAGGTTTGGATCTCGTCTACAATACCAACGATTGTCATATCCAGCGGAGTTGTTTTATCACCGTACACGAAACGGGCTGTACTCCCAGTTGTTACGATGACCGTTTCGCCGATGCCGGCTCCAACGGTATCCACCGCAATGGCTGTGGATTGACTGGAATATTTTTCAAATTCGCTGGCTTCATTTATTTTTTTGATAATCATCAGTTTGCAACCCACCAGATGAGGATCCTTCTGAGTTGAAACGATGGTTCCTACGACCCTTGCTAAATGCATATCACATCACCTACACTCTTTCGATTTGAATACCGAATTCTTTTGCTGTTTCCTGAGCATACATCGTTACGATCGCGTCTTCTCTGACACGTACGATTCCGATATCGCGTCCCTTTAAGATTTCGGGTCTGCTGATGATGTGCTTATCGATGATTTCCGGTTCTCCGGCAGTTTTCGCTGCCGGTTCTACCGCGCAGGTTGCGCTTTCCGGTTGTTTTTCCGGAGCGGATCCCGCCGGTGTACCCGTACAAACATCATACATTTCATCCGCCGCAATCATCTTAATACCGTAGTCTCGCATCGCTCTCAAGTTGTTTTTGAGGAGTTCGCGATAGGCTTTCGGTGATTTGCCCATACCGAGATCGGCACGGACTTTGTTATCGGGACAAGCGCCGTTTACCGCGCAAACAATCTTTCCTCCCGACATAATCTGTTGACTGATCAATGTGAGGATTTGATTGTCGCAAATACCGTTTGCGATTTTCGCGGCAGTATTGACGGTTGTTGTGGCAATGATGACTTGATCAATGCCTTCAACAAGCTCTGCTTTGCCGGCGTGATCCGCCTGCGTGTAGATTTTGTCGATTCCCAATGTTTCTTTAAGATGTGCGCCGTCTAAAACATTTGCGGCCGCATCGGAAAAGTATACGGTGAATTGCCACCCGGCTTCTTTAAGCTTGGCAAGCTCTGCCACCGCTTCTTTGTAGCCGATCGCCGCTCCGGTAAACACAACAAGTGCTTTTTTCGGGCGGTTCTTTATTCTTTTAATTACTTCTTCGGCGATCTTCTGAATAAAAGCGTTCATGAAGTCGCTGTTATTCATTAAACCTGCCAATAAGTCATTCATGTCCATTGGTTTTCACCACATTCCTTTACGATACTTTAATCACACCTTGGCATTAAAGGCAATTCCAAGAGGCGTGACCAATAAAGGTTCGACGGGCTTCACAGTTTTGATGCCGATTTCGCGTTCGAAGACGCTTTCGAATTTTGTAAATTCACAAGCCCCGCCGACCACATATATAGTGTCGACATCGTAGCCCTGGATGAAACGATGGACGATGGACGCCATTTTCTCAACAGTCGGCTTGACAACCGGGAACACTTTGCTTTCGTCATCGTATATTTTCATGTGTTCGGCTTCATCAAAGCTGATATGATAAGCGCCAGCCAAAACGAGACTCATATGTGTCCCGCCGGTGGGTTCATCCGCCGTAAATACCACATTTCCATGATCGATAATCGAGATACCCGTTGTTCCGCCCCCGACATCGACTACCGCGCCGTTTTGAATACCCAAAACCGTCGCGGCCGCCGTAGGTTCGTCTACTACGTTGGTTACTCTGATATCGCAGGATTCAACAACGTTGGCAATGATTTTTGTGTTTCCTTCGATAATGCCCGGCGGAATGGCGGTTGCGCCAGGTGCGTCGTAGAGATCAATACCCATCATCTCTTCAATCTGACGAATAAGGCCTTTGACAATTCCGACAGCGCCGATGTAGTCCACGACGATCCCATCGCGAACAACGTGCGCACCTTGCATCGCGCCGGCCACCGGCCGATTGTTTTCATCCACCACGGCAACGACGATGTTAGCAGTACCGAGGTCAACGCCTACCTTCAGTTTTCCCTGATAGGGCGCGTATTTTTTTTCTTGTATCAGCTCGTTAAACGCCAATATCGTATCATTACCGCTTTTCCAATCCATTATTTCTCCTGTTTTGCTAATACTTTGATCAAGTCGTTATTCTTAAGACC
>CACZTE010000054.1 GCA_902784045.1 uncultured Eubacterium sp.
ACCGTGGGGTACAAAAACATCGCCCCGATGACCATGTAAAGCGGCACGCTGTGGCCTGTCTTTTTGGCAATCATATAGCCCAGAAAAATCGGCATAAAATAGAAAAACGAATCCGCCATGCCGTAGAGCAAAATATAGGCCGCGCTGTCCGTGGCCAGCACCCCCAGGGTGGTCAGCAGCGTGAGCAGCACCTTCACCATCCCGGTGCCCAGCATTGCCGGCAACAGCGGCGTAATGCATCCCGCGATAAAGCCGAATACCCGCTTGACGGGATTGGTCTCTTTCTGCTCCGGCGCTTCGCTCACCGACGCGTGAGCGCCGGCAAGCCCCTCCGACACCATGGCGTCAAACACGTGAGATACCTGATTGCCGATGATCACCTGATACTCCCCGCTCTGACGGGCAACCGACTTCACGCCGGAGACGGCCCGCACCGCCTCGTCATCCGCCAAATCCATGTCTCCCAGCACAAAACGCAGCCGTGTCATGCAGTGGGTCACGCCGGCGATATTGGTCTGTCCGCCGACCCCGTCCACGATAGCCCGCGCAATTTTCGCGTAATCCTGTGACATAAACGCCTCCTGTTGAAAATGATCAATAAAACAAATGCCGCGACACGTCAAACGTCTTTCCAATCGGTTGAAGAGAGAACAATCCGCGATAACGCAAGAACGTAATAACGTCTCACCATCGAAAAGCCAAAGCTTTGAAGAAAAGCTCACGACAAAGGAAATGACCCGCAACGACGAACCCTAAAACCCAATCAGAAACTTGGCTCGGCCGAGTTTCATCAAAAATCATTCATTATTCATTCCCCAAAGCAACCTCGCCGCGCGTTGCGACAACATAGCGAGTCAAAAAACACTTCTCCATCAACCAACTGATACTTTCATGTCAAAATATTATCAAAAATTCCGACTGCTCGTCAATCCATTTGAAACAACATGGTAAAATATTGCCTGATATTGAAAATAAAGAAAATTGCCTCAGCGCCTCTTTTCAAATGCACGTCGGTTCAGCTTCCAAAGCAAAAAGCTGATGCCATAAGTTAACAGGATAAGAATTGGAACAATGATGACCGCGCTTTCTGTTCCAAAAGCAAAAAAACCATACCAATCGTAGCCTTTTAAAACCCTGCCATCGCTTGAATGCGCGAGCGCGGTGCTGACATAATAAACCGCGTAAATCAACATCGGAACAATGCCTGTAAAAGTGTGTCTGAAAGCGATTTTGTCTGTCTGTTCAAAAAACAAAAATGTGATAATGGCCAGGATAGGATTCAGTAAATGCAGAAAGAAATTGCTGTAAGTGAACAACGCGAAAACCCCATAGGCCGCGGCGGTGATTGGCACTAAATAGAAGACTGTGACGATCATTGTCAGTGTGACACCAACAGTGCCAACCAGTTTGGCAATCAATGTTCTCGTCGAAACGCTGCTCTTTTTTCCATCCAAGACGCGTTTTTCATCTATCGCCGCGATGATGGCGGTGATGCCCAAAAGAATATTTGAATCAACCGTAAAATAATTTAAAGCGGATAGCCTGCTGCCGGAAAGAATTCCTCCTCCTTTTCCGCTCATCATCCATATCACAGCAAACAGTTCAAGCATAAAAATCAGAACGTTTAGTCCAAAGGCAACTTTCATTTTTTTCATGCATTATTTCTCCTTCCCGGCCGCTTGACAAGGGTTTATCGCGAATTTAAAAAGGAAACCCGCGTGAAACGGGTTTCCATCCATCATCCCAATCGTCAATTAAGCCGTTTTTTGTTTGTAGCGTTGAATAAACCGTTCATCCAGATAACGCAGCAGCTTGGACAGGTTGCGCATCACCGATTCTTCCGCGATAGCGAACACCGTCGTTAGCACAACGGCAACCGTCGACAAGTCCGTGATATCAAAGAGCCCGCCGAGGAGTTGCGACACCACGATAAACGCGATAATCGACAGCACAATAACTGTCACACGGTAACGGTTAAGCGGCGCGCAAATACGGATCAGCACGATAAAGCCAACCACCGACAACAGATAGGTGCTGGCCGTGCTGGCATCCTGAGGCGAAATGTGGAACAGATCGGCAACGAGCACCATCGCCGCGACCCCCACAAAAGACGTCACCGCCGCCGGAATGGCGTTCATCAGCGTCGTCTTGATAAAGCTACCCTGCTGTTTGGTCAGATTGGCTTCCAGCGCCAGGAAAAACGCCGGAATCCCGATGTTCAGGCCTGAAATCAGCGACACCTGCGTCGGTTTTAAGGGATAAACAAATAACGTCACGATGGAGAACAGCGCCAGCAACATCGAGAAAATATTCTTATAAAGGAACAAAGTTGCCGAACGGGTGATATTGTTGATATCCCGACGGCCTTCGCCGATGATATCCTTCATTCTGGAGAAATCCGAATCCAGGAGCACCACCTGCGCCGCCTGCATCGCCGCGTCGGAGCCCGCGCCCATGGCGATGGAACAATCCGCGGTCTTCATCGCCAGAATATCATTAACACCGTCGCCGGTCATGGCCACTTTTTTGCCCGTGGCCTGAATGGCTGTCACCAGCGCCTTTTTCTGTTCCGGTTTGACCCGGCCGAACACCGTGTATTCATGCACGGCCTTCAGATAATCCTCTTCGGTTTTCAGGGTTTGGGCGTCCACATAATTTTCCGCCCCCGCGATGTTCACCTGTCTGGCGATTTCCGAAACCGTTCTGGGATTATCCCCGGAAATAACCTTGATGACCACTTCCTGTTCTTCCAAATAGGAGAACGTGTCTTCCACGCCGGCGCGAATACCGTTTTCCAGCGCCACAAAAGCCAGCCCGGTAAAGGGATCGTCCGCTTTGTCGGCTCTGGCGAAGGCCAGCACACGCTCGCCTTGCCCGGTGCGAACGGCAATGCGGGACGCGTTGGCCGCCATGCTTGCTTCGGAGAGCACAAATTCCGGCGCGCCCAGACGGTAAATGCCGTCTTTGGTTTCAATTTGCGAATACTTATTCTTAGACGAGAAAGGCGTCACCTTAGCGTCATCACCAAATGCCGCTTCGGTGAAATAACTCTTCATGGCCACCATCGTGATATTGCCGTCGGTCACTGTGCCCACATAGCGGGCCAAGTCGGATTCCACATCCTTGGGCACCGGCGGCAATGTCTGATTGTTTTCCGCGATCTCGCCGCTTTGCGGTTCCGGATCCGGCACCTGCTCTGCTGACGCAAACACGGCCGTCACGTTCATGGCGTTATCGGTGATGGTCCCGGTTTTATCCACACACAGCACATCCACCCTTGCCAGGGTCTCGGTACTCTTCATATCGTGGAGCAGCACCTTTTTCATGGCCAGTCTGGCCGCGCTGAGGGCCAGCGCCACAGTGACAAGCAAATACAGTCCCTCGGGAATCATCCCGATGACGGCGCCGACCATGGCTTCCACACTGCGGGCAATGGTCAAGCCGTTAAAATAAATGCCTTGAATCAGGAGAAGCGCCCCGATAGGAATGATGATAATCCCGGCAAGCTTCACGATGGTGTCAATGCCGCGGACCATTTCCGATTGGCCGGTTTCAATGCTTTTGGCTTCGGCAGTCAGCCCCGCCGCGTAGGAATCGGCGCCCACCTTGGTCAATCGGGCGTAGCAGCGCCCCGTCACCGTAAAGCTGCCGGACATCAGTTCGGCGCCCGCCTTTTTCTCAATTTCGTCGGATTCCCCGGTCAAAAGGGATTCATTGACCGACACCATGCCTTCCAGCACTTCGGCATCGGCGGGAATCTGCTTCCCTTCTTCCAAATAAATGACATCGCCTAAAACCAGCGTGTCCACCGGCACTTCCACGACTTTGCCGTCTCGCAAAACGGCGCATTTCGCCGCCGACAGCACCGTCAGCTCATCCAGCACTTTTTTGGAGCGAAGCTGCTGCACAATCCCGATGACCGTGTTAGCGATGACCACCGGCAAAAACGTTAGATTGCGGAAATTGCCCGTCAAAATCAACATCGCCGCCAAGACAGCGAAAATCAAGTTGAAATACGTAAAAATGTTGTCCCGGATAATCTGCCAAGTCGTCTTTTGGGTGGTATTCGGCACAACATTGGCCTTGCCCGCCGCCGCCAGCTGCTGCGCTTCCGACGAGCTTAAGCCTTTGAGTAAAGTATCCATGACGTCTCCTTTTCAAAAATTTGACTCACCACGCGTCACGCGAATGAATTTTTAAAACATTCTACCACAAAATCATCCCGATGAAAAGGCGTGAAGCACCCTTTGATGGCGAAAGATAACCGACATCCGTCCGCCAAATCAAGGCGAAAAAGCGGCGCCGGATACCCGTGAACGAAAATTATTCCAATCACCTTTTATCGTCAACGGGAACCGTCCTTCGAAACTTGCAGGCACGGCTCACATTTCCTGTAAAAGCGTTTGCCCGTTATCAATCCTTATGATATACTTAAAAAAAACAACAATATAATGAGCTTCAAAAAAATTCAATTGATTGAAGGAGTATTCATGTTATTTTATCTCGCCCTTTGGATTGCCAAATTCATCAGGTTTCTCATCCGTCTTAAAAACAAACACGGCGGCACCTATTACCCGGGAAAAATCGCCCTCCGCATTGACCCGCAGTTTGTCGAACATATCAAAAACGTCGACCCCGACCGCGCTGTTCTCATCACCGGCACCAACGGCAAAAGCACCACCACCAACCTGGTCACCCATATATTAAACGACGCCGGAAAAAACGTCTGCTCCAACGTGGACTGCGGCAATATGCTCACCGGCATCGCCACCGCTCTTTTAAAAGACGCCTCGGCGGGCGGCCGCCTCAAAGACGACTGCTATATCGTCATGGAAAGCGATGAACGTTATCTGCGCATGATCCGCGATCAATTGCCGGCCAAGCACCTCATCGTCACCAACATCCAAAAAGACCAGGCTCAGCGAAACGGCGAACCCTCCTACATCAGAGACAAAATCGCGAATGCCCTGGATCCCGACGTCACCCTCTATCTCAACCACGATGAGCCCGTCGCCCATTCCCTAAAGGGCAAAACCGACCATTGCGTCACCTACGGCGTGGCCGAAAACGCCCGCTCATTTCACAAAGATGACGATTTCTTCGCTGTCGGCAAGGCCTGTCCCCGCTGTCACAACCCCTTAACCTTCAGCGCCTACAACATCGAAAACATCGGACCGTTCACCTGTCCGTCCTGCGGCTTCGGCGCCGACACCGAGTGCACCGTGCAAATTACCGACGCCGACTTTTGGGGCAAACGCTTCACTTTGGGCGGCAAAACCTACGCGTTCAATTTCAACGCTCCTTATTTTCTCTATTGTTACGCCCCGGCCATCGCCGTCTGCCAAAACTTCGGCCTCACGGAAGAACAAATCGGCGACGCCCTCGAGCGCTTTACCAACATCATGGGCCGCCTGGAAACCAAACCCTGCGCCGACAAACAGGTGCAATACGTTAAAATGAAGCAGGAAAACGCCGAGACCCTGCAGTCCTCGCTCAACCTCGTCGCCGAAGACAAAAGCGCTAAAACCGTTCTCTTCGGCTTTGACGAAATGCTCGATTTCTATCCGCCTTATGTCAACAGCTTCTATCTTTTTGACTGCGATACCAGAGCGCTTCTGTCCTCAAATATCGACCGCTGGGTCTGCATGTCCACCGCCGTCGGGCGCACCGCGTCGCTGCGTTTTCTTTACGACGGCTACAATCCGGATTCCCTCATCGTTTTAAAAGACAGCCTCGAAAACACCGTCACCGATTGCGTGAAAGACCT
>CACZTE010000055.1 GCA_902784045.1 uncultured Eubacterium sp.
CTCCGGACAGCATGATTTTCACGACAATTCTATCGTTTTTATCGGCTCGAAAACCGTTTTCGACAATATTTTTCGTCATTTCCTCCATAAAAAGGGAAATAAGATAGCGTCGCCTTTGATCTATTTGAAGCTCTTCACAATCATCGTATACCGCCTTTGACGCCGAAACGCACCCTTCCGGGCTGTCAATGTGATACACAAGAAATTTTTCATTTTGCGGTTTGACCCGATTCACCGAAATCCACGTAACAAAAATCACATTTGTGATCAGCGCCATACCATAAGCCGCCGTGAAGGATAAGAACAAACCATCCGATCCCCAAAACACCGAAAAAAGCCACGCAAAGCCGCAAAAATAAACCACATTGGTCAGCACGTTGGTCACCGAGGTGAAAAGGGCATGACCAATGGCCTGAATGTATTTTTTTAAGACACATTGCAACGCATCCGGCACAAGATAGACAGCCGTAATCGTCAATGCTCTTGCCGCCATGTCCACATAGGCGGTCGCGTTCGTGTCAATAAACAATCTTGCCAATAAGGGCGCGAAAATCATAGTAAGCGCTGTGACCATTCCCATCAAAATCGCGCTTGATACGGAAGAGAGCTTAAGCAGCGACGCTTGTCCCCTCTCATCCTTTTCACCGTGCAAAACGCCGCCGAGAAGTAACACCGCTTCCCCATGTCCGCCAATTAAGACATCTGCCAGCGTCGCAAATTGATTAACAACCAAAAGGCTCACCAAAACTCCTCTGTCCAATAAGGTGATCACAATCATATTCATCACTATCGACCGAATCACCAAAGCTCCGTAATAGGTCAGGCTTGGAAAACCATTTTTAAGAATCTGTGTCGCAGGACCGATGCCCGCGCCATCCATGGACGGGCGAAGCATGCCGGGTTTTTTTAAAAACATCACCAAAATCAAGATGAACGAAATGATGTAAGAAAGCGACGTAGCCAAAGCCATCCCCATGATTCCCCATTGAAGCAAATAAATATTGGTCAAATTGCCCAACGCGTTAATGAAAAAAACACATAAGGACACAAAGACAATGACACCGCGTTTGCCTTCCAGTTGCATCAGACACATTAAAATATCTAACAGAAAAATCGCCGGAATACCGATAGCGTAAGCTTTGAGATATCCAGACATTTGGCTCACTTGATTCGCTGAACCACCGGCACCAAGGGCAATGGCGACATTGTCGGAAAATAATAAGATACCCACCATCATCAAAAGCGATAAGACAAAAGCCATCATGAATGCTGAAGCGACAGAAGCTCCGGCTTCTTTAACCTTACCCTTGCCGATGAGATGGGAACACGTGATTTGCGTGCCTTTGCTGAACACCGCCCCCACAGCAACCAAAAACGCGTTGACAGGAAGAAACAACGCATAAATCTGCAGCGCTTCAGGTCCGTACGCTTGTCCCGTTAATATGGTGTCGACCAATTGATTGCAGGGCTGAATTAAATTAATCAAAATATTGACCGCAACCAGCTCTCCATAGAGTCTGGGCAGTATTTGGTTTGATGTTGTTTTAAATAAATTCATCACACGCTCTCTTTCGGTTGTCCGGCTTATCCTTTGGCAATCGCGGATGATTACTTTTCGTCAAATCCATGTCGACCGAGCTTCATCAACAGCCGCAACAAACAAGCTCTTCCATCACCCGTCACATTTCCTTTAGAATTGTCTACGTAGATTTAATGGATGAGCACAACGACTGGACCGCCGCGCTCTTGTTATCCTTTGTGTCAAGCCTGCCGCTGGATGATAAAGATTTCATTATAAGAATAGAATTTTAGATTGCGGTTTGTCAAGTATTTTTTATAATGCAAAAAACGCAAGTCACAACCTAACGTTTAGCATTTAGTCGCCCCGCTCTTTGCGCGTCGTGCGCCAGCAAACCGTTTTGCCACTATCCGACACTACCGAAAAGAATGAAGTTCATGACAGGCCACAACGTTCCTGCCGCAACAGTCACACCCAAGAAGTAAGGAAAACAAGCGAGAAAAAATTATCAATTTTTCAATATATATCATTCTTATGGCATTTAGAAAAGGAATTAATTTATATTCACGGGCAACCACTTAAAAAACGGCTTTAAACAGCCGTTTTACATGTTGCCGGAACAGGGCGTCATTTGAATGGCTTCTTCCCCGATTCAGCCGTCTGTGCCTACTATCGCTTTTTGAGTTTTGCTTCTGCATGATTGGACGCTATATTTACTTTTTATGACACTCAAGTGGATCAATGACGGCGAACTGCTTTTATCATTGATGTCACAAACAGTATTGCATATTTTTGAACATCATGTTTACTCAAAATAATTGGTTCGCCTCACAAAATGGTCGATTAACGTGGAATGGA
>CACZTE010000056.1 GCA_902784045.1 uncultured Eubacterium sp.
CACAGGCTCAGCATTTTCGGCTGAAGTAATGGTAACAGTTTTGGAAACTGTAAGTCCACACAACTTGGCGTTAACCGTCGTTTCGCCGGGAGCAACACCGGTGATATTGCCCGATTCATCAATCGTCGCAATTTTTTCATCGGAAACCGTCCACGAAATCACATTATCTGTACCAATAAATGCTGGTTTATTGACTTCGGCAACCATCACTTCCCCGACTTTGAAAGAATCGGACGCTGTTACGACTTTTAAAGCATCTGTGTGTGCTTCGAAGTTTTGTGCTTCGGCAAATGATTTCGCAACACTGCCTTCATTGCAATAAATCGGTACCTGTCGCGAAGATACAGAGATCTGATTATTGACACCTGCAAAATCATTTTCAGATAAAGCAACAGCTTGATTATCTGATACCTCTTTATCACCGGAAGCCGCCCCCTTATCATCAGCAGTGACAGCCGATTGATCATCTGTAGAGGTTTTATCACCCTCGGGAGATTTTTGCTCATCCGTTTTACCGACAAATGCTGTTTCGGCAATATCTTTTACGGAATCCGGAATGACCACACCTTTGACTTCTTTAACATCTTTAAATGCTTCGGCGTCAATAGCGGTAACATCAAACGTACCGGAATCAACAGAAACGCTTTCCGGAATCACAAAGTAACCGTAACTTGCGTCATCGGCCGCTCGAGTTTCGGCAACACGCTTGACACTCACTGTACCGTTTTGCCCGATTGTCGGAGATGATTTAATCTCAAACGATAAAATCCCCGCGGTATCGGTTAAAACCGTACCTTGAGAAGTACTGGTGTTTTGGGACTGTTCATCTGCCCCGAAAGCAGTAACACCGGAAGACAGAAGCACAATGGCCATGATCAGCGCAAAGCATACAATCCGTCTTAAATCAATATTCAGTTTTTTCAAAGAATTCATCAAATCCTCCTAAGAATAAAATTTTCATTTCATCTTTTCTTCGAATAAATTATATCAAAATGTAACACACTTGTAAAGTTTTATTTGAATGTTGTTAAGATTTGTTGTTAAACCAATATTTTTGATAATGTCTGTACAACAAAATGCAACAAATCATCGAAAAAAATATCGTCATTTTTGAAATATATTCAAAACAACATCTTGATTCATCGGCAATTATTTTATATTCGGCAATTATTTTATATTATATATACGATATAAATTGTTATATCATTGATTTTTTATCCACGATTTTTAATTTAGAAATAAGGACTTTTATAATGTCTATTTTCTCAACAAATACAAAAAACACAATTACAAGTGAAGAATTAATTTCAAAGCAAAATAACTACAATACAAGTTATGCTCAAATTACGGATACTCTCGTCAATCAGGGTATTGCAAACGGAGCTTCCGATATCCATATCGAACCTGTCAGCGCGGATAGTTTTCGAGCAAGAATGCGCGTAGACGACGAACTGTCTCCTTTAAGCAAAATTGACAAAAAAACCGCTATCGGCATCATCACGCGCATTAAAATTCTGGCCAAAATGGATATCGCCGAAAAACGCATTCCTCAGGACGGAAGTTTCAGACATAAAATAAAAGACAAACAAATTAACATTCGTGTATCCTCCCTTCCAACGATTTTCGGTGAAAAAATCGTTCTGAGAATATTGGACGCATCCCAATATATCAGAGCATTAAATACTTTGGGATTCAACGACAATGATTACCTAAAAGTCACATCCATGCTTTCAAAACCCCAGGGACTCATTCTCGTATCTGGCCCAACAGGATGCGGAAATCGACGACCGTCTACTCGCTTTTAAACGCGCTGGACGCCGATAAGACCAATATCACAACCATAGAAGATCCAGTTGAAATTCAAATGCCGGGCATTAACCAAATGCAGGTCAATGAAGGAGCAGATCTCAAATACAACAACGGTTTACGCGCAATTTTAAGGCAGGATCCCAATGTCATTATGATTGGTGAAATCCGGGATGCAGAAACCGCGCTAGCAGCTTGCATGGCGGCATTGACCGGCCATTTGGTGTTTTCCACACTTCATACGCGCTCATCTTCCTTAACCGTTGATCGCTTGGTCGATATGAACGTTCCGCAATATTTAATTAACGATGTCTTGGAAGGCGTTATCTCCCAGAGACTGGTGCGACTCCTTTGCCCGAAATGTAAAAAACAGCGCATGACAACTTCATTAGAAACCAAGGTGTTGAATTTGAAAAAACCTGCTGTCATCGCTGATCCCGCGGGATGTGATTACTGCCGCCATACCGGTTATAGAAACAGACGAGCGGTATTCGAAGTATTATCTTTTGACCAAAAACACGGAAAAAGCAAAGGTGTTCAAACCGCACCATCATTTACGCCTTTTGCCTATAGCATCAGAAAAATGATTATACAAGGGAAGATATCCTATGCCGAAGGCATCAAAATCATCAACTTATGATTCGGATAAATTGAAAAAAAGAATAACAATTCTTTACGCAATGTTTTTTATAAAATTTTAAATTTAGGTCGCGTTTCTACGCGGGATTTGACTTTGTTTTCCTCACACTTCAGCCTACTCTTGAGATCTGGCGTAGACATATTAACTACACTCAATATCCTGAAAGAGGACGAACAACATAAAAA
>CACZTE010000057.1 GCA_902784045.1 uncultured Eubacterium sp.
CAAAACATTGGTCTATTTTGCTCATCCATATTCTTCTTGTGAGAAGGGTTCTGTGGAACGGCATAATGGCCTGATTCGACGGTTTCTTCCAAAAGGGCATCGCATTGACAGCTTTTCTAATGAGCGCCTTATTCAGATTGAAATCTGGTGCAACAGTCTTCCGAGAAAAATCTTAAACTATCGTACGCCAGATGAGCTCTTTGAAGAAGAACTCGATCGGATTTACAGTTGTGTTGCCTAATTGGACTATTCAATTATCAATGCTCAACTTGTTATTGCAATTTATATTCTTTTTTTGTTTTAAACTTCAATAAAGAATACCGCCGCTTCTATGAGCAAGCGGCGGAAAAAATTATTTGTTCTTATTTTGTTTTTTCACGTTTTCATCGTCAAGCATACGTTTTTGATGTCTGATTGTGTTGAGGGTTTGCTCGAAATCCTGCATATGCTGTTTACGCAACACCTGAAGCACCACACCGCTGAAAAAGTTCATAACACCAACAGTGGCGCCAGCGCTGGACACAATAAGTGTCGGGAAGCGTTTGACCTTTCCCGTTTTTCGGTATTCTTTCAAAACCGGCAGAAAAAGCGCGCCGCTTCCAGCTAAAATAACCATCGATGTTCCCGTAAAAAACGCGAAAGGCTTGGTATCTCTAAAAAGGCGCATAATGGTGCGCAGCACCTTAATCCCGTCGGAATAAGTATTGAGTTTTGACTCACTGCCTTCAGGGCGGTCGCGGTATTGGATAGGAATTTCTTTGAGCTTAAAATTGTGATCAAGGGCAAAAATCGTCATTTCCGTTTCGATTTCAAACCCCTCGGAAAGAACGGGAAAAGATTTGACAAAATCATAACTGAAACCGCGCATTCCCGTCATGATATCCCGCACGTCAGATTTATAGAGTACGTTAATCAGACCTCTGACCAATTTGTTGCCCATGTTGTGAAACGGTCTTTTGTTTTCTTCAAAATAGGTAGCGGAAAGGCGATCTCCGATAGACATATCCGCTTTGCCCTCGAGCACCGCTTTTTCAAGATCCTTAGCAAATTCCGCGGGATATGTATCATCGCCATCCACCATAATATAGCAGTCGGCATCAATGTCGTGGAACATGCTTCGTACGACATTCCCTTTTCCCTGACGATATTCATAACGCACGATAGCTCCAGCATTTTTTGCAATTTCATCGGTGCCATCGGACGAATTGTTATCATAAACGTATATATCCGCATCAGGCAGCGCTTCTCTAAAATCTTTAATGACCTTTTCGACAGTTTGCGATTCGTTATAACACGGAATAAGTACTGCTGTTTTCATAAAGTCCTCCCAAATGTTTTAGATATAATATCATATCACAAAAAGCTTAAATAACCGCAAAAATATTATATTCATCACCGTTATACATTTTTTGTGGCACATAGAAATAAAACGTCTTTGCCTGATGAATCATCTTCCAAATGGAGACTAACCATGACCGATATTTTTACGATCAAAATACGAATGACGTATAACTTTGTGCAAGCCACAACACAGGAAATAAAGATATCATATCATGTTTTTGGGCATCTTTTATGACGTGACGATGACATTATTTTGCGTATTGTACCGCAAAGATATAACAACCGGAATCTTCGCCGATTTGTTTAAATGAAACCGATTCTGTTGATAGTGGCGTCAAATCTCGCCCAGATAATATTTTTGATACCTTTAATTTTTTCAAATACGAAGGATTCATCTCAATCGCAATAGAATCTGGAAATGGCGATGTTGCTTCAAAATCGATACTGGGATTGATATTAATGTCGATATGAGAATATCGATTAAAAATATCCTCATCCTTCGGTTCAGAAGTGATTGATCTCCATCTTTCCATATCCGGATAGGTATTGGTTGTGTTAATCGTCGCAGCCCCGGCCATGATCGGATAATTATTAAGAAACAATCTCCAATCTTTCATACCTTCAACAATCCATACATCATCTTTTTGATTAGTTTGTTTTATATCCTGAAACAAGGTCTGATCCTTTACTGTATCAAGTCCCTGATTTATCGGATTAACCATCATTCCCGAAAAGAAACAAATGATAAAAATGCTAACAATCATTAGTCCTTTGCCATAGGGGCGATGATAAAAACAGATGCTTAATGTTCCCAAAATCAAAATGCCAAATGTAAAAAACCATACGAATGGAGAAGCGTAATCCTTTTGTACAAATGTCGATATCAATATGATTATAAATGAAAAAGCAACACTTGCCAAGATAAAAGGCCACAGAAGCTCTTGACTATCAGGCTCAATGC
>CACZTE010000058.1 GCA_902784045.1 uncultured Eubacterium sp.
AGTCAAGTCCTAAATTTGGTGTAAATTTGAAAATGTTGTTACCTTTAGGTGGGAAATATATTGTTTTGCCTCATATCGAACAAATCCGTTAATGAGGTGATACAAAATATTCCCGATAGAATTCCATTATCTGCTTTTCAAATATACCTAAGCTATGTCAGGCCACCAGTAACCTGCTTTGCTCATCCGCGATCTTTATCAGTTTGGCAGACAGTTCCGGTGAAAAGAGATTTTGATAAGTTTTTGAATTAAATATACAGCGGACAGATGATAAAGCCTCATGACGTTCTAGCAGAACAGCCCCCATCAGCCTTATCAAAGATTCCTCATTTGGAAAACCCCAATGACTTTGGATCGACGCTTGAGCTCCTTGTTCAGCCTTTCTATCTGATTGGATGTTCTATAATACTTGTGAAGAAATCTCGGTAGTACCATGACAGTCATAGCGTCTTCAAATCCTTCATCCAGACATTCCATGGCTTTCTCCGCGACATCTTTATAGTCTTCGATTATCGCGTCACGGCGGTCGCGAGCTTCCTCGATGGTTTTGCAGTTAAACATTTCCTGAAGCTCCACGGCTAACCCTTTTTGGTATTTCGCCGGAGTTTTTTGCGTGATGTTTCTCGAAAAATGAAATTGACATCGCTGCCAGGGTACGTTCGGAAACTGCTTACGAATAGCGTCTATTACGCCTTCATGGGCGTCCGATGTAATCATACGGACTCCTTTAAGGCCACGAGCTTTCAGGCCTTTAAGAAAGTCGTTCCATGTCGCTTTGCTTTCCTTGTGATAGATGTTAAAGCCGATGATTTCCCGATGCCCCTCATTGTTGGTGGCGTAGCCGATCATAAATGCCTTGGAAATAACTCTGTGATTCTCTCTGACCTTGAAATAAGTTGCATCTACTGTCAAAAAGGGGTACTCTAAGGTAAGCTGTCTGTCCCGGAACTCCTTAACTATTTCATCAAGTTCTTTACACGCTTCAGAGACTGTAGACTTGGAAAAACGCTTTCCACAAAGTGTTTCCATAACTTTGGAAACCTTGCGTGTCGAAACGCCGTTAACGACCATTTCCGCCATTGTGATAATCAGAGCGGATTCACTCCGGGAGTAGTTGTCAAAAATATAGGTCTTGAAAGGTTCTCCGTCACGATGTTTGGGAACCCTTAATATTAACGTTCCTATGCGTGTTGTAAAGGGGCGGTCTCTGTAGCCGTTTCGCTTAGCTGTACGTTGATCAGTACGCTCATAGGGTTCTGCCTTGAGCTGTTCCGTAGATTCGGCTTTCAAAATGCAGTTGAGAGTATCCTTAAGGAGTTCTGCAAATGCAGCATCTCTGTCATTTGAAAGTAATTGTAGAATTTCGTCCTGATTTAGTGTAATATTGAGCTGAGCCATGTGTTCTTCCTCCTGGGTATTTTGTTGGTTTGGTTTTTTTACATTATACCTAAAGGCGGAGCACTTGGCTCACTTTTTATGTGGTTTTCAATTTTACACCATTATACATCCGCTATCTCTTGAATAAGATAATACCATCATTTACGGCGTAAAAGAAATACACAAAGAGAAGGTTGACTTATGTTTATCATTAAAAACGCTTGGCGTAATATTATGCGCTCGAAAGGGCGAAGCATTTTAATCGGCATCATTGTGATGATGATCGCTTTTTCGGCTTGCATTGGGTTATGTATCAGACAATCGGCGGAAACATCGCGGACCACAGCATTAAACAATATGAACATCACCGCGGAGATATCTCCTGATCGTGAAAAAGCGATGGAAAAAAGCGGGGGTAGCGGAAATGTTGATCCGGGCAAAATGAGGGAAGCCATGGCTCCTCAATTGAGCCTTGAGGAACTTGAAAAGTACAAATCGGCCGAAGCGGTTAAAGATTTTTATTATACATTATCGGCATCGCTGAATGCTTCAGGCAATACGAAAGCGTACAGCACCGAAAACAGCTCGAATACCAACGCTTCTGGAAATCAATCCGCCGACGCCAATACCGGCAACGCGGAAAAGAGCGGCAGACCCGGCAGGATGGCGGAAGGTGATTTTACCGTCACCGGTTATTCTTCCGATACGGCGATGACCGATTTTACCAACGGCAACTATACCATTAAAGACGGCAAAATGTTTGAACAGGGGAAAGCCGACAAAACAGCCGTGATCTCTGATGAACTGGCCGCGTATAACAATGTGAAAGTCGGAGACAGCATCACGCTTTGCAATCCGGCCAACACAGCCGAACAATTCACGCTGAAAATCAGCGGCATCTACCATAACGAAAACGCTTCTTCCGAAGCTCAAGGCGGCGGCGGACGAGGGATGCGCGTCGATCCCGCGAACCGGATTTTCACCAGTTATCAAACACTGAAGGAAATGACTGATGCATCGGCGAAAACATCGGGTGAAAACGCGGTGAACGGTCGTTTGACCGGTACCTATGTTGTCGGCGATGTCACCGGGTATGAAAACTTTAAAAACCAAGTAAAAGATCTTGGACTCTCAGACCAATATACAGTGACTTCCTCGGACATCATGTCTTACGAGCGTCAGGCGGCGCCTTTGGAAAATCTGGCCAGTTTCGCCGGCTACGGCTTGATTGTGCTCTTGGTGCTTGGCGCGGTGGTATTGGTCGTGATGAATATTTTCAGCACCCGTGAAAGAAAGTATGAAATCGGCGTGATGAGTGCTATCGGTATGAAAAAGCATCAACTTGCGATGTTGTTTGTTACTGAAATACTAATGATTACCCTCATCGGCAGCGTCATCGGCGGCGGGATCGGCGCCGCGGTTTCTGTTCCTGTGACAAACGCTTTGCTGACGACGCAAACGGCATCCGGCATGGGCGGTCGCGGTGGATCTTTTGGAATAGACATGGACAGAGGTCCAGGCCAAGGCCCGAACAACGGCGGAGGCGATACGAATCAAACACAAAATCCGTCTCAGAACGGGTCAACGGGTCCATCCGGTCAACGGATCACGGAGGTGAAAAGCGCCGTCAATTTGACAGTTCTCATTGAGCTTTTGGGTATTTCACTCCTGTTGGCGATGGCTTCGGGCATGGTCTCGGTCATCACTATCACTAGGTACGATCCGATTAAGATTCTGTCCGAGCGGGACTAAGCAAAAGGAGCATCATCTATGGAAGTGTTAAAACTCAATCATGTCAGCTTTTCCTATGACACACATACCGTTTTTGAAGGCATTGACTACGCCTTTGAGGATCATAAAATCTACGCGATTGTCGGCCGCTCAGGGGAAGGCAAGACAACATTGCTCTCTGTGATGAGCGGTTTGACAGAACCCTCATCGGGAGAAATCATGGTGAACGGCAACAATATCGGCGGCCGCGATAAATATGAATACCGCAGCAAAGACGTCGGTGTCATTTTCCAAAACTTTAATTTGCTGACCAAACTGACGGCAGCGGAAAACGTCGCGTTCTCCATTGAGCTGTCAGAGCAAAACGGCCGCGACGGGAAAAAATCAAGTCAGGCCGTCATTTCCCAAAAGGCTTATGATTTATTGAATCAAATGGGGCTTTCCCGGGATGAGGCGGACAGACGCGTGCTTAAACTTTCGGGTGGACAACAGCAACGGGTGGCCATCGCGCGGGCGTTGTCCTACGGGGCCGGCATTATTCTCGCCGATGAACCGACCGGTAATCTGGATCAATCGACGCAGGTGGAAATTATGGATATTTTCAGACATCTGGCGGATGAGGGGAAATGCGTCATTATCGTGACCCACAGCGCCTACGTTGCTGAACAGGCCGATGTCTGTGTTGATTTGGCGGCGCTCAAGCAAGCTGGAAGCAGCGGCCCACGACAGTCAATATATGATAAAGCTTAACAAATCGCCTTCGGGCGGTTTTTTGCGTTAAAGGATAATCGCGAAAAGGCTATCAGAGAATGAAGGTATTTGATGCGGCGGTGAGCATTAGATAATGCCCTGAGATAGAAGTGTTGCGGCAATCAATGAAATGATCGAGACACCGAAGGGGACGGTCCCGGACGAAGCATATACTTCTATAAGCTTATCGGAGAATCTGAATTATTTTACTCACTATCCAATTAAATATGAAATCCAAATGCCTGACGGCACGCTAGGGTTCATTACAGACAACATACCTGAAAGTGAATTTATTACCAAAAAAGGCTCTTCTATTGAAATGATTGAAGCCAGGGTGAATAATGATAACGGAGATTATTGCATCAAAATTTTAGGACAAATCGTCCAATAATAGGTGGTGTTATCATGCACGAAATAGAAAAGATTTTACGAAAACACTTTACCCCGGATGAACTTGAATTTATGGCACTTAATAAGGAAATAGATGATTGGCAATGGCTGTCTGACCATGGGTATGCTATTTTGGTTAAAGACAAAGAAAAACTTTTTGGTAGACATTATGAATATACAGAAGAAGGTGAGAAATACTCAGAAAAACGCGAAAAGCGAATGAAAGTTTTGAGTGGTCATATTGATTCTGATAATAGACGTAAAAAACGTCGTTTAGCTGAATCAGAAATAGAAAATTATCGCCGTAAGTATAATGACTACGATGACAGGAAACTATCCGATGATATGCGTCATGTTCTTGATGAAGTGATATATGTTTGGTAAGTACAACAATGACCTGAACAAGTCGTTAAAAGGTTCTTTTTTGTTGTCAATTTTCACCTGGGACGGTGTTAAATATCCGATTTCAAACCGTGGTCAGTCCACGATAAATATCCCATCATCTAAGATGCTAAAAAAATTTTTTCATGGAAGCAGTATAGCGTGATATGGAGTCCCTGCATAAATTACATGTTGAAAGTCGTTTTAGTGAGCGACTGAAAAAACTGAGCGGGTATAAGCTTTTGGATATTGACGAGTTGGGTTATCTGCCAATCACAAAAGATGACGCCAAGCTATTTTCAGTTGATAAACAGAAGGTATGAGCGTCATAGTACAATCATCGCAATCAACACCAATTCTCCCAATGGGATGAGGTGTTTGGTGATCCGATGATTGCAAGCGCCATCGTAGACCGTCAGCTTCATCACGCAACAGTCGTTCCAATAAAGGGAAAGTCCTTCCGTCTGGCCATTATAAATGCCGTCACGAAAGAATCTTCTTGATTAATACTGTACATCATTATTTGATAAAAAATGTCCATATTTATATTGACACTATCAACAACTATTTCACGTCATCATATTGTAATCTAACTTCCAAGTCATAGATAAAAGTAACGGTGTACACATCAGCATTGGAAATACATATCGAATACAACTAACCGGTCCCAGCAACAAAGTGCCGAAAAACACCAAATTGAACAGAACTGCGGCGATGCCATCCCAATCTTTTTGCGCCAACAGATTGACTCCAGCATAAAACATCATCCAAAAAACGAAACTGATGCTCACCCAAAAGCTAAGCAATAAATTGCCACGATAAAAAGTCCTACCCGGTTCCACGATGATACGCTGTAAAGCTGGAATGAAGGAAGTCTGTTCAATGGTATACTGATCTGTCCCACTACCAAGATAGCGATTAAGAAAGCCCCATTTACTGACCCCCTCAGCTCCAGGATAGAAGTATCCCTCTGTCAAAGCAACAAAGGCATCAAGATATATCCCTGGATTCTTCAATCCGACCTGAAACCATAACTTGAAAAAATCCGACTTATGCTTTGCATAGTATGATCGATTTATGCAAACCTTTATGGAATCAGCTATAGCTGGCTCATACTGCCCAACCCTATCTTTAGCAACAAACTGATAGAAGATTTCTAATTCCTTCTCCGTTAAAGTTTCCGGCGCATAATTCACAACACGCGTCAGTTGCAACAGAGGAACACTGATCTTTTCAGTGGGTTTATCACTAATGACACCAAACGCACCATAAATCGGACCAGTAATTACAAATGTAACTACAGACACCAATAGAATCACCGATAAGAGTTTTTTGCGAAGGCCAGCATAACTTATGATTCCAATGAAAAAAACCACGATGTAGATATAAATCCCCTGCTTTTCAAACAGCGAAGATAAAATCATACAGCAAATTAAAATGGCGACATCTTGCTTCCCTATAGTTTCGCCCTTTTCACTTTTCAACAACTTTACATAGTAAATTATTGTCAATAAAAAAAAGGCACCAAAAATAATATCATGAGCAGACGTCATAACCAAAGTTAAAAATACCGGATTGCAAAAAATCAAGAGGTAACTAATGCATACAACCCAAAACCGTCCAGTCCATTTCCAGATATATATAAATGCAACGCTAAGTGCAAACGCCACAATTAACATTTGAATCAAAGTATAGAACCCAAAACCGATTGTAGCACTTTGAAATAACGTTATACCTAATTGTACACAACCAATCATCAATAGAGTATGTAATACAGGATGATGTGAATCTATAACGTCTTCTACCATATATTTTGCGATTTGTCCCGGCCCGTCGTAGGAAATCCATCCTGGATATAAAGCCAGATAAACAAGTAATAAAATTGTTAAAATCACTAGAAAAACAATATAACCCTCTTTTTTGCTCGGTTCAAAAATATGAAATTTTTTATCAACTTTGACACTAAAAAATCTCAATAAATCCAAAAGATAAAAGAGAAGGAACAGAACAACCGTAGCTACAACCCATGTCTTCCATAAAAGGGAATTATGGAAATTTACCGTACCAGCGTTCCATTGAAAAGAATAATAAACAGAAAATAGAAAAGCACCGACCAAACTTCCCAGAACAAACACTCCTATTTTCCATTTGTTTTTTAATACTTGTGATGCGTAGATTGTGTACATATAACCATACACCTCCGTTATTATACTCTAAATCTCCTTGGGATTGAAATCACTCTTCTCATTATTTGGCATATATTTTCACGCAAAACAAAAACGAATAAATATTGCATTTAAAATGGCAATAATCACAAAAAAGTTTTTTCATTTGGCCCAACTCCTAAAAAAAACAAAAAACTCTATGAAAAGAACGAAATGATTATTTAGCGTTTTCTATAGCCATTACATTTAGACGACTCAAAATGTGAATTAATTAGCAGGCTCGCTCTAAGCAAAGATCCTTGTATCCATCCGATTCGCTCGATAAGTTCACATGAACAAATCAAAGATTTGGAGGCTTACTTATAACTGCCATCGCATAACAACGGATAATAACCATATTCTTAATAATGAAAGTTAAAACCTTTGCCTTCCTGTTTATCGAAGGAATGAAACACTGTTCAATCTAGATCCAGAAGTAATTCTCTTAGTTCTTCGATCGAATAGAGGACTATGCGCATTACGCGCGTTAATCCATTCATCTGCATTAAGGTGTTATTTCTCGTTCGATAAATTACCGTTGCATTGTCGGCTGAGAGCCCAAATTGTCTTTGTTCAGAATCGCGGGTCTGCGACAAAACATGCGCGCGATCTTAACGAAAACATGCAGTCATGTTTTGATAAATCATTTGAAGCAGATTTTTGGGATCGGTATGTTTGCGTTAGCGAAGTCTTTTGTTTTAAATAAACAGTAAATCAGGTTTTCATAACCGATTTTATGGTCGAATTCTTTTATTTTACAAGAGTCCTATATCGTTGGAATGCTGGCCTCTGTCAAAATATTTTTTATAATTTTTATTGCTATTCATCGTTAGATTTGGTGTTTATGTACTTAAATATTATATCAAAGGTTGAGGTCTTTTTCTATTCATCTTTTTGGTGTAAGCAATATTGTCTGTATCCCCCACGGTTATGCGGATTATCAGTTTTGCGTGAATAATAGGGGCTAAATTTCAATCACCTGAACAAGTCGTTAAAAGGTTCTTTTTTTATTATCAGCGCACCGGGGACGGTGTTAAATATCCGATTCCAAACCGTGGTCAGTCCACGTTAAAAACAGTGAAAGGGGATAAACACTATGACAATCCAGGAAATTTTGAAGGCACAGGAATTGTCCGACGAGCAGATTAAGGCTATCACGGACGCATGAAAGAAAACAAGGTTTTCATCACATCCGAGGAAAACATAGATACGCGCTATTTAAGATAATAAAATTATTTTTTCATGGAAGCAGTATAGCGTGATAAGGTCCTCGTTTGATTGGAAAAACGATTCTCAAATCAATTTATGGAAGCGAACCATTCATCGTACAAACAAAAGCAACAACCGGTTGCTTGAAATTCCGATTGTTTTGTAATAAAGTAAAAAAGCAAGGGAGGTGTTTTGATGAAGACAAAAGAAATCATATATGAGTTAAGGACGAAAAACGGACTATCCCAAGATGAGC
>CACZTE010000059.1 GCA_902784045.1 uncultured Eubacterium sp.
CGAACCCTCGATACGCTTAATCACGTATACACGCTTTCCAGGCGTGCTCCTTCAGCCAGCTCAGACATCTCTCCGTCCGCCGCTAAATATAATTGCGGTGTATTGAATTAGATATGTTGTGAAACAACGTAAATTATTATAATTGAATAGTTGAATTTGTCAAGTACTTTTTTACGCTTCTGTGCATGAAAAGATTTTCTTTTTTGACAAAATATGATAAAATAAAAAACAAAGGAGAAAGCAAATTGATAGCAATTTTTGAATCTGCCGCGGCACTAAAAGCATACATTTTAAGTTTTGGCGTCCTGACGCCCATTGTGTTTTTTTGTTTGCAGTTGCTACAGGTTATTGTAGCACCTTTGCCAGGCGGTACGATGGGGGTGCTTGGCGGCGCGATTTTCGGTCTACCCAAAGGTTTTGCGTTATCGGCATCCGCAACTTTTATCGGCTCTTGTGTCGCTTTTTTGCTCGCAAAAAAACTCGGCCGCCCTTTTGTAAATCGCTTTGCTGATAATGAATGGATTTCCAAATTCGAATCCATCGCACCCGATAAGATCAATCTTGTTTTGTTTTTAATCTTTTTGTTTCCTGCTTTCCCGGATGACATTCTGTGTTTTGCGGCTGGGCTAACGAAAATATCCTTTCGAACCTTTGTTCTTTTGGTCATTTTTGGCCGTTTCCCCGGCATTTTTTTAAACACATTGGTCGGTGCCGGACTATTTGCCGATAATCTTGCGGTCACGATCGCCATTTTAGTCGGATACGCACTTGTAATGATCACGCTTTATCTGCTTCGTGATAAAGTTACAAAATTAATCAATTAGGAGTATTTCAATGAGAATTATCATTGACGCGGACGCTACTCCCAGAAGCGCCCGCAATATTTGTGAAGAAGTCGGCAAACAATGCGGCATCGAAGTTGAATCCATTTCGGAAATTGACCGCAGTTTTAAAGATTCCAACGCTGACGTCAAAGATTTAACAAACCGTGATTATACTATCGCGGCTATTACCACTCCCGAAGACATCGTTGTCACAATGGACTATACCTTGGCCTCGGAAGTATACGAAACAGCCCTTGCCGCCATCCATCCCAAAGGTTTTGTCTATTCTTCGGCCAATATGGATGAGCTGCTGTATGAACGCTTTATGCAAAACAAAGCCCGTGAAGCCGGCAAAGGACCCACGATCAGCAAGCGCTCGGTTAAAGAAGACCGCGCTTTTACAGCGCTGTTACTCGATCTGGTTACACCGGTGAGTAAATCCGGTATCGCCGGATTTAAATAAAATCGTGGCATAATTCGACTCATTAGATTAAATGAAAAATAATCTCGGTTTGTGTTGGAGCTTCTTTTGATATCTTATCCGAAATCATTGATCGTATTTGGATGTGTGTCAAATCTTGCCGTATTTTAAATGACAGGCGTACTTAGCATAATGCAAATTTAGCAATCTTTCAAAACCGATTGGATTTTTTGAAAACCGATGATAATTCGGTCGGAACATACCAATATCGGCTGCCTAAGCAATGTCTCGTCTGCCGCAATCATGTCAGCCACAGCTTTTAAATCCATTAAATCCACTTGCCCTTTAAGTCCGAGTTTTTGGTATTTTTTTCCGCGGCCGTTAAAAAATGCTTTTGCCATACCATCATGCCGCTCTGATAGTTTGATTATTTCTGGCGCCGATAACGGTGCTTCAATAATGTCTCGCTTTAAAAATTTAATAGCTTTTTCGCCGAGAAACAACTCGGCTTTTTGGGATGCCACGCTTCGTTCGTTACACAGCAAAAGCGGAACAGGAACGGCCAAAGCGTCCCAATCATAGTTTCTAATAAGCTCAGGTTTCAGATGAGAACAATCGCCGATATAATCGGTGTGTATCTTCATGTTTTCATCAAAAGTGAATTTGCTGACCGCCACGTTGCCGAGCACTTGCTCACGCATATTTTTGGCCGGCACATGTTGAACATAATTGAGCCATGTTTGAATGGAAAAGCCGTGAGAAGCTATTACGATTGTCTTTCCCCGATGGCGTCCGACAGTATCCAAAACCCCATCAACAACCCGCGCGTAAACTTCGGCTCCGCTTTCTCCTCCGGGAAATCGCCAGTGACCTGGATTCGATTTAAACTCCCGCATAAATCCAGGCCAAAGCATATTGAGTTCCGAAAAAGGCCTTTTTTCAAAACTGCCACCTTCAATCTCCCGAAGTCTTTGATCAACAATAATCGGGACGTGGTCATTGTTCTCACCAAGGATATATTTAAGGGTTTGCCGTGCCCGTTTCAAAGGACTTGTAACGCCCACATCAATGGGAATATCGTTAAAATAATCTGTCAGACATTTACCTTGAGCATGTCCCCATTCGTTTAGCGGTTCATCATAAGCTCCCTGTAGACACATGGCCTCGTTTAATGCCGTTGTACCATGACGAACCAAATATAGCGTTGTTGTGTTATTCTGCATGATTTACCTTTCAGTTGTTTTTATGATCTTTATAATAACACATTTACAGAAGTCAAAAGATAAAAAATCTAAAAAGACTATATCATCATACAAAATGATTTAAATAAAAAAACAATCCGCTCGGATAGCAAATCCGAAACACATCTTATTCAATCAAACAGCACCGTCAATTTTTACCGTTTCGACATTATAATGATATTTTTTTGTATGAACATGATGTATTTTCAATAACAGCGTTTCTTTCACAACACGATTAATATGATATACTTACCTATAATAAATAAAAGGAGCATATCATGGACATTCAACAATCAGCAAAGCAAGTTATGTCCGCTGTTGGCGGAAAAGATAATATTGCTTCCGTATCGCACTGCGCCACTCGTCTTCGACTGACCCTCAACGATGACAATAAGCTTGATCTTGATGCTGTCAAATCTGCGGATGGCGTCAAAGGAGCGTTTCAGGTCGGAGGTCAGCTTCAAGTTGTTTATGGCCTTGGTGTGAACAAAGTGGCGGATGCCTTTAATTCCCTATAAATTTATCAACGACTGTTAAAAATATCACTTGTACTCGGCATTATTTTTCTATATCATAAGAAAAGATTATGTTGGCCATCGGCCTTAATGTGTGAGAGGGAAACATGAAAGTTAAATATCAATTTATTTCTAAACCGGACAAAAAAACATTGGCGCTTGTCAAAGGAAAAATGCGTGCTGATATGAGAAAAGCGCTTGAAGCCGAAGAAGATCCCGGAGCGATTTTACTCGTTCAGGGCACGATTCCCGACATGGTTTACGCTGCCGATGTCGCTGTCAAAACCAGTGATGTCATGTCTTTTGAAGTGGTTGGCAATTGTCCACAATCTTTCATCACCATCGCCATCACCGGCAAAATCCGTTCAGTTCAAACAGCACTCAAAGCAATTCTTGCGGAAGAAAACAACGAACGTCGCAACGAAGTGCTTTCCGACTTGGTTTAGTAATTCCGATAAGTTTTTAGGCTGCGCATTCAAAAATCTATCATTTCTAAGAGACTTGGGTTTAATCCAAGTCTCATTTTTTTTACCCTTCTGCAATGCTTTCATGATACTTCAGATAAACTATTTACTTTATTTTTGCTTTAGTCCTCGCCGTCAATAATCCTTACGAATCATTCAATTTCCGGCATCAATTGGCCGTTTTTAAACAAACTTCAGAACATATAGAAAAAGACAATTGACTTTTGATTTGCTTAATCGATTCTTTCTATTGATGATTCCCTTAAGAAAAGGCATTTAAAATGTTTTCAAAAACAAGGAGGAAACCCAATGGAAAAACATCACGAAAAGCAATTACATCCCAATGAGATTGACTCAGACAGCACTGCTTACGAGTCAATCAATAATTCTACCGACGCGCAGTCGACGGCACTGTCACCGGATGAATCGACGGAATTTGTAAATTCCATGCAGATTTCTCAGGCTGTAAAACAAGAAAATAACA
>CACZTE010000060.1 GCA_902784045.1 uncultured Eubacterium sp.
CCTTGGGTGAGACGGGAACACCGTCATGAAGCAGCGCCCGGTCATCGACGAGGATGGTGCCGCCGTCTGCCTGTTCCAAGTCGATCAAACAGCGAAGCAATGTGGATTTGCCGGAACCGGAGGAACCGATAATGGCCACCACATCGCCGCGGTTGACGTTAAATGAAATATCCTTGAGGACTTGATTGCCTTCGAAGCTTTTGGTGAGGTTTTTGACTTGAATGACGTGTTGATCCATAATGCCCTCCTAAAAATCGTATTTCTCTTCGAGTTTTTTAAACACGAGAGTGATGATAAAGTTAATGAGCAGATAGAGAAGACCGGCTACCAAATAGGCAAAAGGCGTGGCATCGCGGTTGACGGCGGCTTTGGCGTAGTGCAGCACCTCGGCAACGCCGATGATGGTGACGAGCGCTGTGTCTTTGAGCAGAGTGATGGTTTCATTGGTCACCGATGGCAGCGACACACGAATCATCTGGGGGATAATGACGCGGACCATGGTTTGAAAACGGGAAAGTCCGAGAACTTTGGACGCCTCATATTGCCCGACATCGACGGCGAGGAGGCCGCCGCGGAAAATTTCAGCGAAATACGCCGCGTAGTTTAAAGAAAAAGCGATGCATGCCGCGGGAAAACGGTTAAAGGTTAAAAAAGGTCCGATTACCGGCAAAAGCGGCATCCCGAAATAGACAAAGAGAAGCTGCAGCATCAGCGGGGTGCCGCGCAGCACATAGATAAAGGCTTCCGCGAAGAGATTTACAATTTTAAATCTGCTGCGGGTCATCAGGGTAAAGCCGAATCCCAAAGGGATGGAGACAATGAATGTGATGAGGAAAATTCCCATCGTGACGGCAAGGCCTCCGATCATCGGCAGGAGTACAGTCATAAAATAGTCCATAATGTTCTCACTTTCGTTTGCTTATTGAATGTTTTAGGCGTTTCAAATCGATTTTTGATATCAATTGTTTGTCGGTTGTTGTTTTGTCAAGTTTTATCATCATGATAAAGCGGCACATCCGACCCTTGGGGGATGTGCCGCCTTAATGGGTAATCTTGTTTTTCGTCAGATAATAATCTTCCGTGTCAGTCGCTTGACAAGGGATGATCACTTATTTCGCTTTGTAAATAATGTCTGAGCCAAACCATTTTTCGGAAATCTTGCCGGCGGTGCCGTCTTTGACCATTTCATCGAAGGTTTTCTGGATTTTGTCGCGAAGCTCGGTGTTGCCTTTTTTCACAGCGACGCCGTATTGTTCGGGTGACAGGCTTTCTGATAAAATTTCGAAATTCATCTTGTTTTCGGTGATGTAGTAACGCGCGACGACGGAATCCACAACCATGGCTTCAATACGGCCGGAATCAAGATCCTGGAAGCAGGAAACATTTTCGTCAAATTCCACGGGTTTGCCGTCTTTGATTTGTTTGCTGATCGCGTCGGCCATCAGCGCGTCATAAGCTGAGGAGCCTTTTTGGCAGCCGACGGATTTGCCTTGCAAATCGGCGATTTTTTTGATGCTGGAATCTTTTTTGACGACGATTACCTGATCGTTTTCCAGATAAGGATTGGTGAAATCCATTTGTTTTTTGCGTTCGTCGGTAATGGTCAGACCGTTCCAAATACAGTCGATTTTGTCGTTGTCAAGTTCCATTTCCTTGGTGTCCCAATTGATCACCTGGAATTTGGGTTCCATGCCCAGACGTTTGGCGACTTCTTTGGCAAGGTCAACATCGAAACCGACGATTTCATTGCTTTTATCGCGGAAACCCATGGGTGGGAAAGAATCGTCAAGACCGACGACAAAGGTTTTATCATCGTTCTTCACGTTTGTGTCGTTGCTTGGCTGAGTACCGGAGCTGCAACCGGCAAAAACGGCGACGACCAACGCTAAGGCGATGAGCGCGGGAATCAAAAATCTCTTTGACATAAATTCATTCTCCTTTGAATAAAATGATTTTGTTCTCCCATTATACACTTTAATACGTTAATGCGTCAACTGTTTTAATGCCTGATACACCCGGCCCACCGGCAGACCCACCACATTGGTGTAAGATCCGTTCACTTTTTTGACAAAAGCGGCGAAAGGCCCCTGAATGCCGTAAGCGCCGGCTTTGCCGAAAGCTTCGCCGCTTGACACATAGCCTTCGATTTCGGCTTTGCTCATCGGGTATAAATGAACTTCCGTCGATTCAGCGAAAGTGACGGTCTTACCGTCATCTGCGATAAGGGTCACGCCGGTGAGCACGCGGTGATGGCCGCCCTGCATGGCGTCAATCATGCGAAAGGCGTCGGCTTCGTCTTTGGGTTTGCCCAGAATTTCGTCATCTAAGGCCACGACGGTGTCGGCGCCGAGGACAACATCGCCTTTTTTTATTTTACCTTCTTTTGTTATCCCGGAAAAAACGGCGTGCGCTTTTCTGTATGAGAGTGCTTTGACTAAAGCTTCGGGATCGGTTTCGGTGAGGGATTCGTCGACATCGGCGGGCATCACGGAGAGTGACGCGCCGATTTGGGTGAGCAAATCCTTTCGCCTTGGTGATGCCGAGGCCAAAATGATATGGGGAAGTGTGATTTTTTGTTCGCTGTTCATTTATTTTTCTTTCTTTGATGAATGCTTATTTGCGTCTTCGGGCGATTTTTCCTTCGCGTTTTCCCACAGGGTTTTAAATCGTTCGTTTAAGAGACGATCTTTTTCGGAATCATTGCCGTTGTCATGATGATCGTCGGCGTGATCGTTTTGGCCGTCGGGCTCAGACGGGTTTTCTGAGGGATGGCCACAGGTTTCACCGTGCCGGTGGTCATGGCTGTGCTCATGTTTGTGGTCATTGGCGAATTTCATAAAGCGCAAATCGGGAATAATCCAGGGGATGGCCATCATAATCATGAAGAAATAGGCCAAAGGCGTCGCGCCGGGAATGATGGAGAAAATA
>CACZTE010000061.1 GCA_902784045.1 uncultured Eubacterium sp.
AAAATCGGCATATGCCGATTTTTGCTTTTTCCTAAGTGATTACAATGCCTGAAAAGGAGTGTCCGGAAATGATAGTCAACAGTGATAATCATACAATGTGGCGGAGACGTTTTTATGCCGTCGCCTTGAGCCAAGGCCTTTCATTGGTCACCAGCGCTGCTATTCAGTTTATGATGATTTGGCAGCTGTCAGCGGATACCGGATCGGCTAAAGTACTCTCTCTTTCCGGATTGGCTGCTTTCTTGCCGATGGTGTTATTATCACCGGTTGCGGGTATTGCGGCGGATCGCTACGATAAAAGGATCATCACGATAGCTTCGGATATTGCTGTGGGAATCGTGACGATGATTTATGCGGGATTAGTCGCTTTTTCGACGCCTTCAATTTATATGATACTGGTGGTGCTGTTTGCCAGGGCGGTGGGAAACACTTTTCAACAACCGGCTATCTCGGCTTTGATCCCAAGCCTCGTGCCAAAAGAAAATTTGATGCAGGCCGGCGGCATTCTCCAGACGATTCGATCAGCATCTTATATTTTGGGACCGATGATCGGAGGCTCCCTTTATGCCTTTATTCCGATTGAGTATATTTTGCCTGTCGATCTGGTGATTGCGGTGATTGCCGGTGTGATATTATGGCAGGTGAAAATTCCAGAGCAAAAGAGCGAAGCAAAAGCAAAAGGTTTTGTGCTTTCCGAAATCAAAGAAGGATTTGACGTATTTCGAACCAATAAACTATTACTTGGATATGTGATTTGCGTTTTCCTTTGCAATTTGCTTTATACTCCGCTGGATACGTTTTTCCCGTTAATGACGGGAACCTATTTTAAGCTTCCAGCCTTTTACGGTAGTATATCTCAGAGTGTCATGTCTGCCGGCGTTATTTTTTCCGCAGCGGTCTTTTCCACGGGATTTGACGTGAAACACAAGCTCAGGCTTTCGTCAGCGGGATATTTCGGTATGGGGGTGGTTTGTTTTTTGGCCGGGGCGATGCCTGCAACCTTCGTTGGGTGGATTGGCTTTACAGTTTGCTCGTTGTGTATCGGGCTTTTCGGAAATGTTTACGCTCTTCCTTTTCATGCTTATATCCAGGAAACCGTATCCGAAGACAAACTCGGCCGCGCGTTTTCCACATTGATGGCAATTAACTCGATGACTATTCCCTTAGGTCTTGCTTTCGGCGGTCCGCTTGCTGATGTCATGGGAATTAATATCTGGTTTATTGTTTCCGGTATTGGTATTGCTTTGGTGGCGGCCTTTACCTTTTTCACGCTCTTACGATTTCCCGAAAGTTAATACGGTTTTTCTGACATGACCGATTAAATACAGAGAGCCTGTGAAGGCGTGCAGAAAACCGTCATCACGGATTTGTGCCACAGCGTCATCGACTGTTTGCACGATGGTTATCTCTACGTCGCTTAGGTTTTTGATTTTTGCCGCGAGATTTTCAGCGGACATGGCCCGCTCGTTTAGGGGGGTCAAAACGGTCACGGTATCGGCAATCGGAATCAACGATTTTAATACGCTGTCGACATCCTTGTCACCGAGCATTCCGACGTAAAGATGAACGGGCATATTGTCAAAATAATGCCTGATGTTTTTCGCGAAAGCCTTCGCACCATCAGGATTATGGGCGCCGTCGATTAATATCGGCGGTTTTCTTTGGATGATTTCAAAACGGCCGGGGAAAATGACGGATGCCATGCCATTTGAAATAGCTGCAGGCGAAATACTGTAGCCGCATTGGTTTAACCCGTCAATTAATGCGAGTACACATGAAGCGTTATCTCGCTGATGGGAACCTAAAAGAGAGAGGGTAAATGTAAGTGTGTCATCGCTTGACTTTATTTGATCAGTTGCCTGATTATTATTTTGCAGGTCTGGATGCGTTAAACGCAACTGTTGTCCTTCTATGCTGTCATTCAGACAAATGAGTGCTTTATCTGTCCCCCAAAAAAGCTCGGTGCCGGCTTCTTCTGCTTTTTTTGTAATGACTGAAAGAGCGGAGGGATCTTGTTTTGCCGTCACGGCTATGGCCCCGGGTTTGATGATCGCTGCTTTTTCAGAAGCGATTTTGGCGATGGTCTCTCCCAGCCATTCGGTGTGATCAAGGGCAATGTGGGTAATTACACAGGCAATTGGATTCTTGATGGCGTTAGTCGCGTCCATTCGGCCGCCCATTCCGGTTTCCAAAATAACCATGTCAGTTTCGGCGTATTTAAAGGCTGTGAGAGCGACGGCGGTTTCGATCTCAAATCCAGTCGGATGTTCATATCCTTCTTTTACCATTTGATCACATTGTGCTTTAACGATTTCGACAGATCGGGAAAGGCTATCTCCGTCAATCGGTTGGCCATCAATGCGGATGCGCTCAGTAAAGTCGATAAGGGCAGGGGAGGTAAAAAGACCTGTTTTGTATCCCGCGGCGTGAAGAATCGATTCGCCCATCATACACACCGAGCCTTTACCATTGGTGCCGGCAACATGAATGATTTTGAGGTCGGTATCAGGTCTGCCCAGCTTGTCAAGGAGTATTTCAATGCGTGAGAGGCCCGGATGAGAGCCCCATTTTCCGTTATCTTCGATATATTTTTTTGCTTCATTAGCGTTCATGAGAACTTCCTTTTAAAAAATGCTTTTCTATATTATAATCCATTATACAATAAATCAATCGATCTTACCCGTTAAAATAGGGCAAGACGGATCGGGAGGACAGGCGAAAGCCTGAAAACACAATGACTTTTGAACGAAAAAAAACATACAACGAACAAATATCTGAGTGCTATCACGATGGAGTGTTGCCGAGGATTTTTACTTTTGATTGCGACGATGAAGTATTCGGGCCCTTTTCAGAGACTTATTTTTCCGACGGAGTGATGCGCTTTGCCAGTGTGGCGGCCTATACGGCTGCGCGCCTCGCTTTAGCCGAGGATGATGCTGCATTGTATGAACGGGTGATAGCGGGAATGAATCATGAGACCTTACAATCGATCATACAAAAAGTCTATGATGAATCAGAAGAAACTGCCGCTATTTCCCGGATTATGACTGACGGATATCTAGCGCTATTTCGAGAAGACAGCGAACTCGGCGGAAAATTGATGAGTACTCGCAATCGTGTTTTAATTTGCGAGGATGAGGACATCCTTTTCGGCATTGGAGATGTCGAAAATGTCGGAAAAATCACGGATTCAGAAGGTGAATTGCGCGTGAGTCCCGATGATTTTGAAGGAGAAAATATCCTCGGAGCAGTACTCACCGATGTTCGCAAGCGGCTTTGGCTCGATTATATCGAACGATCCGAACGTTTTTTATCCCGCGTTTTAAATGATGATAACATGTTAAAGTGGTGCCGTTCCTACTCTTTTGTGGTGGAAAATCCCGCTTATCCCGAAATGGAGGCGGCTCTGAATGTCTTTCTTCGCGACACTCATCGCTCCGGTGTTTCAAGCACGGATTACGCGCGTGTGCTCTCTGACGCGCAAATTGATGAAGAAAGCATCTGGCGTGGATCACCGGGATGGCTTAGACACTTGGATTACGATGTGCTTTTGGCCTGCATCGCTTTTCAGTTTCGGGCGCGCCACAGCATGGGGACGTTGATGGATTCGGCCATCGGCCGCGGAACGCTGCTGCCCTATTTTGCCGAACTTCGGTTCCGTTTATTGAGCGAAACATTTCTCTTATAATCTTCTCATTTGAAATGAGATCGCCTCATCATTGAATGACGATATTGATTTCTTGCGATTTGATACGCCGGTTAAAGCCGGCGTTTTTTAATGATGGGCGATAATTAACGCTCTCATACTATTTATTGATTTGAATGCACGTTAAATTTTGTCTAATACGGCTGAACTTTCGTTTCGATAATGATATGAGTCAGCGCGATTTTGTTACAGAAAAATAATAAGAATTAAAACTGCTTAAAGGATTTGAAATAGGCTTGCCTTTTATAGAAGACGGTTTTATAATAATGCCAGAAGATGTTTCAAAAGTTATGAAACAAAAACGAAAGAAATTATGTTGCACTGATTAAAATAATGCCCGGTGTAAATGCCGCAGGTATCTGAAATAAGGAGGATGAAGATGAGCAAAGAAGTTGAAGCTTTAAAAGCCAAGATTGCCGCCCTGGAAGGCGAAGTCAAGACCCTTCGCGGTGAGAATCAAAAGCTATCCGACAAGCTCGGCAGAAAACCTACAGTCGGAGAAAAAGAAATCGCGCGGATGCAAAAGCTTCGTATGGAAGGGATGACCCTCCGTCAGATTGCTGATGATATGGATTTATCCGCTTCGACGGTCTATCGTTATCTTTCCGAAGAAAACCGGCTAAAAAGCCCGCGCACACCTGTATACAGAAACCGGTTTTAAGTCAAACCGTTTTCCATTAATTCACACCTCACATTAAAAAAGCCGGCTGCTTTTGCGGCCGGCTCAGTTTTTTGGTATGGGGTTATTGTTGTTTGGGTTTTGCAGTAGATGGTTGCTGATTGGTATTGATTTTAGGAAGAATGACTGATTTTTTGAGTGTTTCGTTTATTTCTGTTAATAGCTGAACTTCCTTTGAGGGTTCTTCAGTTTTTTCATCTTCTTCTTTCTTTTCTTTGAGCGCTATATTTTTGAGACGGTTTAAGCCGCGCATTGCGCAGAATAGAACGAAAGCGACAATTAGAAAATTAATGACCGCTTGAATAAACGCCCCATATTGAATATGGGCATCCCCGACGGTAATGGCGAGATCTGAAAAATTCAAACCGCCCAATATTATTCCTAAAATCGGCGTGATGATATTTTCCACCAACGCGGTAACGATGGCGGTGAAAGCGGACCCGACAATGATCCCGACAGCCATGGACATGACGTCGCCTTTTGCGATAAAATCTTTAAAATCCTTGAAAAACTCTTTCATGATTTCCTCCTGAAAAATATATTTCTTCAATTTAATATGATTATATCATTTTTTTAAGTTCTTGTGAATTTCCATTTGTTATTTTAGCGGATTGTTTTTTATAAAGCACATGATAACCTATGGTCAAAACGCTCCTACTATACTATAATTTACTCATTATTGAAAATATTCAATATTCGAGAGACAAATCTGTAAAACATGGCGCCGAAAGGATGCTTGTGGTTTTCTCGGATGAGATTATTAAGTCAACTGTTTGATTACACGGGAAATGTAAACATAACCGTTTGGGTATAACCAGGATATGTTTGACTTTTCTTTGATAATGAGTTGTTTGGAAAAGAGTGTTTGATTTTAATCCGGATCAGCGGATTAAGGAGGTTTATTATGTGCGGAATCGTCGGTTTTACAGGACATATTGAAGGAAAAGAAAAAGTGCTTGATGCCATGAAAGAGCGTATTCGTCATCGAGGTCCTGATTCTGAAGGGACCTATATTGACGATAACATCGCTATGGGATTTCGCCGTTTGAGTATTATCGACCTTTCCGGAGGGGATCAGCCCCTTTACAATGAGGACGGGAGCATGGTTCTAACTTTTAACGGCGAGATTTATAATTATCGTGAACTAAGGGATACATTAATCGCAAAGGGACATGTGTTTAAAACCCGTTCCGATTCAGAGGTCATCATTCACGGTTTTGAGGAATACGGCACGGCACTGCCGAGTAAGCTTCGCGGCATGTTCGCTTTTGTGATTTGGGATAAAAAAAGAAAACGGCTTTTCGGCGCCCGGGATTATTTCGGCATTAAACCGTTATATTATGCCGAGATGAACGGTACGCTCATGTACGCTTCGGAAATGAAGGCTTTTCTCGCTCACCCCGACTTTAAACGGGAGCTTAACACCGATACTCTGGAAAATTATCTCTCGTTTCAATATTCGCCACTTTCTGATACGTTGATGAAAAATGTGTATAAGCTTAAACCTGCCCACTATTTTTTGTACGAAGAGGGTAGAATGAAAACGGCTTGTTATTGGAAAGCTGATTTTGACGTGGACAACTCCAAAAGTCTCGACGGTTGGGCGGATGAGATTGAAACAGCCTTTGCCGAATCGGTAGAGGCGCACAAAATTGCCGATGTGGAGGTGGGCTCATTTCTATCCAGCGGCATTGATTCCAGCTATATCGCGGCTCAGGCGCGGGTGGATAAAACCTATACTGTGGGCTTTAAAGGTGATCAGTATGATGAAATCGGCTATGCCAAAGCCTGCGCCGACGCTGTCGGCCTGAAAAATCACGCCAAAGATATCACTGAAGAGGAATATTGGGATGTACTGCCCAAACTTATCTATCATTTGGATGAACCCCTCGGTGATCCCGCTTGTATCGCGTTGTATTTTGTGGCCAAAGAAGCTTCGAAGGATGTCAAAGTCTGCCTGTCGGGAGAAGGGGCGGATGAGATTTTCGGCGGCTATAATACTTATGAGGAAACCCAGCGGGGCGCGGGCTACCGCAAAATCCCAAGACCCCTTCGCGGTGGCGCGGCGGGTCTTGCCGGTATTCTGCCGCATTTTAAAGGAAGAGAATTTATCATTCGTCATCGCGGAACCGTAGAAGATTGGTTTGCCGGAAATCCCAATTCGGGATTTGACGAAAAAGAGCGCAAGCGTCTGCTGCGCGTTAAAACGAACGCCCCCGATCGGGTTGATCTGGTCGCGCCTTTTTATGCCGATGTTGCTGGTGAAAATGACATCATCAAAATGCAATACATTGACATGCACATGTGGCTGGCTTCAGATATCCTTTTAAAAGGCGATAAGATGAGCATGGCCAATTCTTTAGAGGTGCGCGTGCCTTTCCTCGATAAAGTGCTTTATCAGACTGCGAAACGCCTGCCGGAGGACATGCGGGTCAAAGACCGCCACACCAAGATAGCCCTTCGCGCCGCGGCGGCTCGCCATCTGCCGGAGGTGACCGCGCAAAAGAAAAAACTTGGTTTCCCCGTTCCGCTTAAATTCTGGATGAAGGAAGACCGCTATGCCGATCAAATCAAAGCGATGTATCATTCGGAAATCGGTGAAACTCTTTTTGACACTAATGCACTTGACAGTATGCTTGACGCTTATAAACATGGTAAATTTACCGGTTACCTGAAACTCTGGTCAGTTTATACATTTTTATTATGGTATGAGGTATTCTTTAACGATATGTCTGTCGAATCACGCTTTTAAAAATGTCTGTTTTGTGGAAATACTTAATTCAAATAAAAAAGTTTTGGCTCTTTGGAGACTTTTTAGTGTCTGATATCGTGTTGATCTATATAAAACCATGTCAAAAAATCTTCCGAATGATTCGGGAGATTTTTTGTTTTGACAAATAAATATGCTATGATTCGTTGGCAAAAGGTGTTATAATTGCTAAGATAATCCGATATTAATAGTAGAGTCTGCTCATTTAGTCAATATTTCAGACATGCTTTAAGCCCGGTCTTTCGGATATGGAAAAGAGAATCGAAAATGTATATTTCGTTTCGAGGAGGTGTTTATCGGATGAGAATAAATAAAAGACATATTGCGTTATGTTTAGCAATAAGCTTAGCGGTTGTTTTGATGATTGCTTTGAGCGGATGCGGAAAAAAGGAGGATCCGTCGCCCAGCACATCTGCCGGATTGGGAGTGAGTTCTCCCAAAACCAAAGTTGACGAAAATCAAGCCTATGCCAAAATCATCGACCGCTATAAAAAAGCCCTTTCGGGAGACGGCGAAGAGTCCATCAGCTCGATGGGATTGAATTCCAGCATCTATGATGTGCTCGGCCAAGAGAATACAAAATTCGGCTATAAGATGGTCGATTTAAACGACGACGGCGTAAAAGAACTGGTTATCGGGACGGATGCCAAAGCGCCACCCTATAATGGTATGATTTTTGATCTTTATACTATCAGAAATAAATTTCCCTCTCGATTGGTCAGCGCCGGTAACAATGTAAAATGGTATATGTGCAGTTCCAATCAGATTTTGGGCGTCGGTACTGATGAGACCAGCGGCGAGCCTTATTGGCATTTGTGTAAGGCAGATGAAAAACAAACCCTGGTGGACGGGGCTGAGCAAAACAGCACCAAATATCCTGACAATCCCTATGTCATTTATACGAATAACAAATGGACACCGTCGGATTACAACAAGGTATACGCCAAAGGAGACGAGCTCACGAAAAAAGTGATTGTCATTGACGGCATTACCGAATTTGTCAAAAATCCCGTGGCCAACGGTAATAGCAATAGTAATAGTTACAATAACTATGATAATGGTTATTATTATAACGATTATACAGAATCACCGACGCCGACCCCGAATGCCGCGCCAACGCCTCAGGCAACAGCCGCCCCGGCACCGACAGCCGCGCCGGCCCCGGCACCGACGGCAGCGCCAGAACCCACGGTCGCACCTGCGCCGACGACATAATTTTTTGGATGTGTGTTAAACTGTTGTTTGTTGTTTGAAAGCTTTTAATTCAATAACATAAGATCACCAATTCATCTGCAGTAAAAGAGGTAGAAAATGCATTATCGAGATTTAATTCAGGAGACAGAAATAATCGAAATCAAAAACGGCGGCATTGATGTGGATGTCAGCGATGTGGTTTACGATTCGAGAACCGCTGTGCCCGGATCGCTGTTTGTAGCGATTTTCGGCTTTGCTACCGACGGACACCGTTTTATTGAAGACGCCGTCAAGCGCGGCGCGAAAGTCATTGTGCATCAGGCGGAACTTGATCATTATCACGACGATGTGGTGTATATCAAAGTGACGGATTGCCGTTTTATGCTGGGACGGATTGCCGCGCGGTTTTTCGATCATCCCACCGAAAAACTCATAGTCTGCGGCATTACCGGCACCAATGGCAAAACCAGCACCACCTATTTTTTAAGTCACGTGCTGCGCGCGGCGAGTAAAAAAATCGCCCGGATGGGCACCATTGACGATCAAATCGGAGATACCATTATTGACAATAAGGGACGCACCACCTCAGAATCCCGGGATCTTCAGGCTTTCGCGGCCCGTGCAGTGAATGAAGGAGCCGACGCGCTGGTGATGGAAGCGTCATCTCAGGCTCTCGATTTGGAACGCTTGGTTGATGTGGATTTTGACTACGCGGCTTTCACCAATTTAACCCAGGATCATCTTGACTATCATAAAAATTTTCAGAATTATTTTGAAGCAAAGACGCGGCTTTTTGATCAGACATCCAAAGCGGCGGTGATTAACGCAGATGATCCCTGGGGCCAAAAGCTCATTGAAATTATCAAAGAAAAGCATCCCGATTTAAAAATCATCACCTATGGAACCGGCGCTGACGCGGATTGCCGCATTACCGATATCGAGCTTTCAACTTCCGGAAGTCGTTTTACGATTGAGTACATAGGCCAAAGCCACTCTTTCTTTTTGGATGTGATCGGTCGGTTTATGGTGGACAATGCCACAGTAGCGGCACTTATTGCCCATGAAGCCGGTGTGTCCTGGGATGATATCACCAAAGCATTGGCTGAAGCACCGGTGGTGGAAGGACGAATGGAACGTGTTAAAGCCGATTTGCCCTTTGATGTTGTTGTCGATTACGCCCATTCTCCCGACGCGCTGGAAAATTTACTCAAAACCGTACGGGAACTCGGTCCGAACCGCATCATTTGCGTTTTCGGATGCGGCGGCGACAGAGACAAAGGAAAACGGCCGATTATGGGTGATATTTCCGCCAAATGCGCGGATTTCACCGTGATTACGTCGGATAATTCCCGCTCGGAGGATCCCGAAATCATCATTGATGAAATCGAAGCGGCGGTCAAGCCGATTACGGATCAATACACGCGCGTGACCGACAGGCGCGAGGCGACGGTTAAAGCGCTTCATATGGCAATGCCCGGCGATGTGGTCATTTTTGCCGGAAAAGGTCATGAAAAAACCGAAACCAGCCGCAATGGCGTTAGACCATATTATGAAAAAGATGTGATTTTATCGGTGATCGATGAAGAAAACTTAAGTAATTCTTAATCTCAAAAAAAAGATACAAAATAGAAACAAAATTTGATATAATAGAGACATCAAAAAGCTAAGAACTCGTCGGGTACGGCGATACTATAAAATTTTCATTTCTTTTCCTTATTTTACGCAAAAGCGGATAGCTCATCACTATCCGCTTTTGCGTTTTTTGCCGGCTTACATAATTTACTTATCATCATTGAAGAAAAGATAATCAGTGTTCATTTTATATCAATTAATACCGATTAAAATAGATTTTAAAAGCGCTTAGGCAAAGTATGTGGCCCGGCTCTTAAAAATGCCTTTGGATTTCGATTTTTTAAAGATAGCGCAAAAATGCGCTTTGTGTTAGACTATACTTCAGCATTTTTGACGAGAATGACGAAACAAGATGAACGCGCGTCATATGGCCAATTGCCAAAGCAAAGATAGCCTTAGTTTGACGCGCATAAGGAGGAAACGTGAAGATAACCGAACAGTTGGCCAAAGAGTTTTCCATTCAGCCGGAGCAGGCGCAAGCCGCGATTAAGCTCATTGACGAAGGTAATACAATCCCTTTCATCGCGCGTTATCGCAAAGAAGTCACAGGTAATCTGGATGACGCCGTGCTGCGCGAACTTAATACAAGACTGGCATATTTGAGAAAACTGGATAAGCGCCGGGAAGAGGTGATCGCGGCAATTACCGAAAGGGGAAAAATGACGCCCAAACTCGAGAAGGCTATTATCGCGGCGAAAACCTTGACCGAGGTGGAAGATCTCTATCTGCCTTATAAACAAAAGAAACGCACCAGAGCCACCATTGCCAGAGAAAAGGGGCTTGAACCCTTGGCGGAGCTTATGTTTAATAAACGGGCGGAGGATTCTGTGTTAGAAAAGAGCGCTGCCGAATATGTCAATCCGGAAAAGGAAGTGGCAAACGAAAAGGAAGCCCTCGCCGGTGCTATGGATATTGTGGCTGAGGAAGTGAGTGACGACGCGGCGGCCAGAAAAGCTGTCCGAAATTTTTTGGCGAAGCGTTCGCTTTTGACGACCCATGTCACTCCGGATTTTGCCGAGGCCGACACGGAATTTACAAATTATTACGATTATACCGAGCCCATCTCCAAAATGGCAGATCACCGGATTCTAGCCGTGAACCGCGGAGAGAAAAAGAAAGTGCTGACGGTCAAGCTTGAAGGATTTCCCGACGCGATGACCAAGGGTCTCGTGAAGCATTATGCACCGAAGGGCTGCAGTCATTATTTAAACGACGCGATTGCTGATAGTTATAAACGGCTTATTTTTCCCTCGGTGGAGCGGGAACTGCGCGCAGGTCTTAAAGAACGGGCGGAAGCGTCAGCCATCCGAAATTTCGGCATCAACTTAAAAAAATTATTGATGACCAGACCCTTTAAAAACAAGGTGACTATGGGCTTTGACCCGGCCTATCGCACGGGCTGTAAAATTGCTGTGTTAGACGGCATGGGAACAGTGCTTGAGACGACGACGGTTTATCCCACAATGCCTCATAATCAAGTCGAAAAATCAGAAGCAATTCTTTTGGACATGATTGATAGACTTCACGTTGAGCTTATCGCCATCGGCAATGGAACCGCGTCCCGGGAAAGCGAACAATTTGTCGCGAATATGATAAAAAAAGCCGGACATCATGTGGATTATGTTATTGTCAACGAAGCGGGCGCATCAGTCTATTCGGCGTCGGATCTGGGCACCGAGGAATATCCGGAATTAAACGTATCCCTTCGCGGCGCGGTCTCCATCGGCGGGCGTCTTCAGGATCCGCTGGCGGAGCTTGTCAAAATTGATCCAAAGCATCTCGGTGTCGGGCAATATCAGCATGATGTCAATCAAAAGGCCCTTGAAACAGTTCTTGACGCGACGGTGGAAGACGCTGTAAACAATGTCGGCGTTAATGTCAACCGGGCATCAGTTTCCCTATTAAAACATGTTTCCGGCGTATCTCAAAGCATCGCCAAAAATATCATCACCTACCGTGAGGATAATGGGCCATTTACGGAACGCAAACAACTCTTAAAGGTCAAAGGTCTCGGCAACAAGGCCTATGAACAATGTGCTGGATTTTTGCGCATTCCCGACGGCGTGTCCGTTTTGGACAACACCGGGGTTCACCCCGAATCCTATGAAGCGACAAAGGCTCTTTTGCAAAAACTTGGTTTGACCGAGGAGGATCTGGTTGGTGAACGTTTGAAAAAAACAGTTGATATTTTAAATCAGGTTAATGTGAAAGAAACAGCTTTGGAACTTGGTATTGGTGAGCTTACATTAAGGGATATTATTACAGAGCTTAAAAAACCCGGAAGAGATCCCCGTGATGAAGCGCCGGCGCCGGTTTTGAAAAGCGATGTCATGACCATTGACGATCTTGAACCCGGAATGACATTGAGCGGCACTGTGCGCAATGTCATTGACTTTGGCGCCTTTGTGGACATCGGTGTACATGAAGACGGTCTTGTGCACATTTCCGAAATTACCAACCGCTATATTAAGCATCCGTCGGAAGTACTTTCTGTCGGTGATATTGTTGATGTGCGGGTGCTTGCCGTGGATAAAAAGCGCCAGCGTATCAGTTTGACGATGAAATAACTTAAATAACGGATTTTTTATACGCCGGCCATTTTGCGCCGGCGTTTTCACATTTGTTGTTGCTCGGTTTAAGAGTACGACACGCTTGATAAGGCTTACGTTTTAGGTTTTGAAAAAGATTTTAATAATGTAACGGCGTTTACAGGCAATCATGAAAACCGCGAATAACGAACAACACGATTTTTTATTTTCTTAAGATTAGAAGCTTTCATTTTATAGATGTTAAAATATTATGTTTTTTTTAAAAACTTGTTTATTGCTATAAAATATGTTGCTAAAGTGATTGACAAAGATAGATAATTATTTTATAATTAAAAATTTTTATTTGCAAAAAATTAAAAAAAGTTGTAAGATAATAATATAATTTATCGTTAGTTTGGTTTTAAGCATCTGTACGCCGTCGATAATCTTTGTCGGGGGTTATAGCGTTTTTTGAAAAGCGGCGTCAATTCATATATTGACATCAAGTTTAAGAAAGCCGGAGGAATTTGAAAAATGTTTAATGTCGGAGACAAAATAATCTATCCCATGCACGGTGCCGGCGTCATTCAATCGGTGGACGAAAAAATGATTCTCGGAGAGCGTAAAAACTATTATTCCGTCACCATTATCGGCAATCAAATGGATATTTTAATTCCCGTCGATAAGGCAGAATCCGTGGGAATGCGGCCCATTGGCGGGCATAGTGATGTTGAGGCGATTTTAACGGCTCTCGGCGGGGAACTTGATCCCATGGATAATAATTGGTCCAAGCGCTATCAGGATAACCTTAGTCTGCTAAAAAGTGGTGACAGTGTCAACACGGCAAGAGTTGTGAAAAACCTGATGATCCTTGATCGCGGAAAAGGTCTCTCCGGCGGTGAAAAGAAAATGTTGCATTCCGCCAAAGGATTTTTGATTAGTGAAATTATGGCTGTTGACAATAAGACGAAAGAAGAAGCGGAAATCGCGGTTGACGCGGCCATTAGGGATTAACTCATATCAAATATAAACGGGCATTTCTTGTCCGTTTTTTTGATGATATTTTTTCTGTATAGTCGATTCAGTCAAAAAAGAAACAAGAAATCACATTTGGAAAACAATTTTTCATCATATAATGAAAAATATTTTATGTCACTTTAATAAAACATGGTATAATAATAAGTGTTGATGCGAACAGGCATCAAAATTTTACAGAGAGGAGGTGAGGAGGATGCTTCAAAAAATTTTAAGATGGGCTTTCGCGCTTCTCGGTGCCATTACCGGCTATTTGCTGGCAGGTCCTGTCATTCGCAGCGGTTTTTTATTTTTTATCGATGAAGCGATGCTCAGTGAACAGGTCGCTTATCAGATCGGCATTTACGGCGGCTTTATTCTCATTTTTGGACTTATTTTTTATATTTTATTTCCCACTGTCGCAAGGCTCGTCAAAAAAATATCATCGGCCGTTGAGGAAAGTCTTCGCGGTGTCCGCATGATGGATGTGGTTATTGGAATTGTCGGACTTATTGTCGGGCTCCTGATTGCCATGTTGATTAGTAGCGCCCTGGCGCTAATTCCGATTCGATGGCTTTCGCTGCTTTTAACAGCTTTGGTCTATGTGGTTGCCGCTTATCTCGGTGTGACGATTCCGTTGCAGCGGCGTGACGAATTTCAATCATATTTTCTGCAATTGCAGGACCGCTTTGATCGCGACCGTGATAAAGAGAAGAAAGAAAAAGATAATGACAAAGAACGGGAAAAGCGCCTCGAAGGCGTGACCGGGAAATTGCGTCTTACACGGAAAAAAGTCGTCGCGAAGCCTAAACTTCTGGATACCAGCGTCATCATCGACGGACGTATCGGCGATGTTTTGCGCACCGGTTTTGTTGAAGGCCAGATGATTATTCCTGTTTTTGTCGTCGGAGAGCTCCAGCTTTTGGCGGATCACGGCGATGACCTTAAACGCGCCAGAGGCCGGAGAGGACTGGATATTATCGCGAATCTGCAGACAGAGTTTAAAGACCGCGTGGAAATCCGCGAGGAAGATTATGATGATTTGAGCGGTGTGGATGAAAAACTCCTGCGCATGGCAAAGCAGTTAAAGGCGACGATTGTGACCAATGATTATAATCTCAACAAAGTGGCCGGTGTACGCGGTTTATCGGTGCTCAACATTAATGAGCTGGCCAACGCGGTGAAGCCTGTGGTGCTGCCCGGCGAGGTGATGCATGTGCAGCCGGTGAAAAACGGCAAGGAAGCCGGACAGGCTGTTGCCTTCCTGGAAGACGGGACCATGATCGTCGTGGAAAACGGCAGAGGACTGATCGGCAAAGACATCGACGTCAATGTGACGACGGTGCTTCAAACCGCTGCGGGCCGCATGATTTTCGCGAAACCGAGTTCCGTCGACGGCTGAGCTGGCTGTTCGGTATCTTTTTAGCAGGATGATATTCAAAAAAGCGAACGAATGCCGTTCGCTTTTTTGTACGGACGCGATATGTTTAAGCGGATTGTCGACTGCGAAGATTGACCATGTGAGATGGATGTGTTATCGTGATGTCATCGGCCGCGACTTTTTTAAATCACAGCGTTAACGCTACGGTTTTGATGCGGTTTTGTGAATGATGACATACCGGATTTAATTGAGGATGAGATGACGGTTTGCGGCTTTGATATTTTTGATTGAATCACGCTTACGGATTGCTGGTTGTGATGATATGCCGGCGGTGACGAGAAGGAGATAATTGTGTTTGCGCTACCCGATGCTTTTAGTGACAAAATGAAAATGCTGATGAAAGACGAGTGGAAAGCCTTTGCCGATGCTTTTGACGCGCCGGCGCACAAAGGCATTCGCCGCAACACACTAAAAATCGATGAACAATCTTTTAAAAGACTGGTGTCCTTTGTCGGCACTCCTGTGCCCTGGTGCCGGACGGGTTATGAGATTGACAGCGAAATACGCCCGGGAAAACATGTCGCCTATTATGCCGGTCTTTATTACGTGCAGGAGCCGACGGCCATGATTCCGGCGGAGGCCCTTTCTCCAAAGCCCGGGGATATGGTTCTTGATCTGTGCGCGGCGCCCGGCGGCAAGACGACGCAACTGGCCTGCATGCTTGACGGCGAAGGCGTCATTGCATCTAATGAGCTGGTGACGTCCCGTTCCAAAATTCTGGCTGAAAACACAGAGCGCATGGGAATTGTTAACAGCGTGGTAACATCGGCTTTTCCCGAAAAGCTATTGCCCGCTTTTGCCGGTGCCTTTAACAAAATTCAGGTTGACGCGCCATGCAGCGGTGAAGGAATGTTTCGTAAAAATCCAGACGCCGCGAAACAATGGTCTCCGGAACGGGTTTCTGCCTGCGCAGAGCGTCAAAAAAAGCTCATGATGACGGTGGACAAATTGTTGGCTTGCGGCGGGGAAGTGGTGTACTCCACCTGCACGTTTTCGCCGGAGGAAAATGAACAGGTGATGGAGGCAATGCTTGAAACCGGACGCTATGAGGCTGTGCCTCTTGAGCTTCCCGGAATCGTCGGAAGAGGGCGCCCGGAATGGACGCTTCACGGCACAAAGGCCGTGTCTTTGGCGTTGCACGTGATGCCTCATGAAGTACCTGGTGAAGGCCATTTTATCGCCAAGTTTCGAAAAACCGCTGACGCATCCAATCAGCCCCCGCTAGACGGCAAGCGTTCTAAAAAAACCGCCTTTGTTCGGGCGGATAAAAAGACGATTAAATACCTGAAGACTTTTTGCGATGAAACGGACATGGCTTTTCCGCAAGGGGAGATTCTTCGTGTCGGAGATGTGCTTTTTACGCCGCCGGAAGGCTTTAACACCGCCCGGTTATCCGGAATGCGGCTGCTGCGCTGCGGCATTCCTCTGGCGGAGGTAAAGAAAAACCGCGTGGAGCCGACGCATACCCTGGCCATGACCCTTTCGCCTGAAAATTTCGGCAATGTGTATGACACGGATGATGACGAGATTGCCTTCGCCTACCTCAAAGGAGAGCCTTTGACTGCGCCGGTAAAGGGCTGGTGCCTGGTGTGCTGGCACGGTTTTCCCCTGGGATTTGGAAAAGGGGACGGCAGAATCATCAAGAATCACTATCCCAAGGGGCTTCGGATTTATAAAAAATAGTCGGCTTCGGGATGCCGCGTTTGGGAATTTGAGAATACACAGATCAATAATCCGGGACGTTTTTCGGCCGTTAAGCCGTTAAGTTTGAGGATGGTTTTAACGATGGCTGAAGGGAGATTTTAGCGCTGTTTGTCTCTAATACATGATAAAGGTGAAAAAGATGGAAACAAAAGACGCGCTCATTATCATGAGTGACGCTTATAACGGGCAGCATTTTCACAAAGGTTTAAACCGTGTTGATTTGCGGGATGTACCCGGAACCGGCGGTTATTGCGACGGTGCGGCTCAGAGGATTATCCGCGAAAGACTTTCAAAACTGCCCCTCGATGCCGTGCATTTTATTGATGGCGGCAATTATCATTATTTGTCGCTGTTTTTGATGGAGCGCGTGAGAGAGCCTTTTGTGCTAGCGCTTTTTGACCGTCACAGCGATATGCAGCCGTCGGCTTTCGGGAGTCTTTTGAGCTGCGGATCCTGGGCTTTGGCAGTCCTTGAGGGTCAGCCCCTTTGCAGACAAATTGTACTCGTCGGCGCCGGCGATGATCAAACAGTGCCTGAGTCCGTTGAGGAGAGCGTGATACGCGTCAGCGCGGCGTCGGCTGCGGATGCTTATCGATATTTGCTCTCAGATTTACCGGTTTATATCTCTTTGGATAAGGATGTGCTTGATCCCTCTGTTGTGATAACGGATTGGGATCAAGGCGTCATGACGGAAGCGTCGCTTTTTGAGAGCCTCATCGCCATCGGAAAAACGCGTCGGGTCCTCGGCATGGATATCTGCGGAGAAGGGGATGACGGCAGGCATGACGCCCTGAACGGAAGGCTTCTTGCCCTCGGACAATCCATTTTGAATGGTCGAACATAATAATCCGCTGAAAGGCGGTTTTTTGCGTTTATCAAGACCGTGAGGTGCGTTACAAAATGTGAAAAGCGCTTTGTCTTTTTTGAAAATCATCACGTCGGTTTTTCTTCTTTCAAGGCTTTATCCTACCGCTCTTTTTTTCTCAGAGGGAAAAAAGCATTGAAAAAGAAATATGCCTTGATTATAATAGAAACGTTAAGTCTAAAAAACGATTGGGCGACGCTTTGGCGTTGTGCCTTTTAGAAATTTATTGTTTACCGGAAGGAAGGTTCAAATGAAAATTATTGATCGATTTGGCAATACGTGTCAATGTCCCAAAGAAGACGAGCTTCATGTGCTTCGTCATACGGCGGCGCATATTTTGGCTCAGGCAGTTAAGCATCTTTATCCCCAAGCGCGTTTTGGCTACGGTCCCGCCACAGAAAACGGCTTTCATTATGACATCGACATGGGAGATGTCAAGCTCTCCGATGAGGATTTGCCGGCTATTGAAGCGGAAATGAAAAAAATCTGCAAGGCCAATTATCCCTTAAAATCTTACTTTTTAAACCGTGAAGACGCGGAAAAGCTGATGGCGGAACGCGGTGAGGTTTATAAGGTGGAGCACATGGGCGATTTGGCCGATGAAACGGAGTTCAGCTTTTTTGAACAGGGCGATTTTATCGATATGTGCGTCGGCCCTCATTTGACGTACACTAAGGCGCTCAAGGCGTTTAAGCTTACCACACTCTCCGGCGCTTATTGGAAAAACGACAGTGAAAACGTGATGCTTACCCGCATCGGCGGCGTCGCTTTCCGCAACAACGATGAGTTGGCGGAATGGGAACGCCTGGCCAAAGAAGCCAGAGAACGGGATCACCGCAAAATCGGCAAGGAAATGGCCTTGTTTATGACCGATGATCTTTGCGGCAAGGGGCTTCCGATGTTTTTGCCCAACGGCTATATCATCTGGCAGCAGCTTGAAAATTATATTAAAGAAAAAGAAATCCGCCTCGGTTATCAGCACGTCATGACGCCGTGTATCGGAACGGTGGATCTCTATAAAACCTCCGGCCACTGGGATCACTATAAGGAAAATATGTTCCCGGCGATGGAAGTGGATGAAGAGGCCTATGTCCTGCGTCCAATGAATTGCCCCCATCATATGATGATTTACGCCAATGAGCCTCACAGTTATCGTCAGCTGCCGATTCGCATCGGGGAAATTGCTCACGATTTTCGTTATGAAGCTTCCGGGACGCTCAAAGGCATCGAACGCGGCCGCCATTTTTGTCAGAACGACGCTCACCTCTTTGTGACGCCGGAACAGATTAAAGACGAAGTGGCTCAGGTGTGCAATTTGATTTTTGAAACCTACAAGGATTTTAATATTACGGATTACCGCTGTATTCTTTCTCTGCGGGATCCCGCGGACAAGAAAAAATATCACGATGACGACGCCATGTGGGACCGCGCCGAAGCGGACCTTCGCGAGGTACTCAATGACATCGGCATCGATTATACTGAGGAAATCGGCGAAGCGGAGTTCTACGGCCCCAAATTGGACGTGAATGTCAAGCCGGCGGTAGGCGCTGAATATACGCTCTCGACCTGCCAATTGGACTTCTGTCTGCCGGCGAAATTTAATCTGACCTATATTGATAAGGACAACGAGGAAAAGACGCCTGTGGTGCTTCACCGCGCGATTTTGGGCTCATTGGACCGCTTTATGGCTTATCTCATCGAGGAAACCAAAGGCCGTTTCCCGACTTGGCTGGCGCCGGTGCAGGTGAAGGTGCTGTCCATCTC
>CACZTE010000062.1 GCA_902784045.1 uncultured Eubacterium sp.
CAACCATCGCAATGCCCCGCCGCGTTGACATAAAGACTATCCTCGCAAGAAGAACATAAAAATCGATTTTTCGAAAAAAGGATTTTCCCGCAAACCGGACAAGTATCGTTATCCATAAAAATCCATTCAGATAGCGCTGATAGAATTCCACTTCTCAAATCATAGCCTCATATTCTTTGATGCGACCGATTAAATCGGTTTTCCGGTTATTACTTTTGTCGGAATGAATCATTCTGACAAAGGCCGCGTAGTCACCGACCAAAACAATCATCCGCTTCGCTCGTGTTACAGCGGTATAAAGCAATTTTCGATTTAAGAAGTCCGGATATCCGGAAATCATCGGCATAATCACAAAAGGGAATTCGCTCCCCTGGCTTTTGTGGACCGTAATGGCAAAGGCATGCATCAACTCGTCATGTTGGCTAAAATCATATCTCGCAATGCGTTCATCCGTAAAATGAACGGTGATTTGTTCACGCTCATCATCGATATCGTCAATCAAACCGATATCTCCGTTATAAATGCCTTTTCCCCGTTCTTCGGTAATAGTTGATTCCCATTCCATTTTATAATTGTTGCGAATCTGCATGACCTTATCACCCTCTCGAAAAACAACAGATCCGAACTGTTTTTCCGCTTTACGATCGTCCGGTGGATTTAAGACTTCCTGAATGGAAGCGTTGAGAGCAATCACACCCACTTCCCCTTTTTTAAAAGGCGCGATGACTTGGACATCCTTAATCGGATCAATTCCGAAAGACGCTTTCAACCGCCCTCGAATGAGAGATCGTATCTCCTGACTAATTTCAGAATGACTCGATTTTCGGATAAAGACAAAATCAGAATGATTATCGATGAACGGGACTTCTCCTCTATTGATTGAACGGGCATTCAGTGAAATCATGCTTTTTTCCGATTGGCGATGGATGGTGTCCAGACGAATTACCGGCACGCTATCGCTTTCAATGAGATCCGAAAGCACATTGCCAGGTTCCACCGAAGGCAATTGATCCGCGTCGCCCACCAATACCAAACGCGTCCCCGGCCGAAGAGCCGAAAGCAGGCTGTACATTAACATTGTATCAATCATTGAAGCCTCATCAACAATTAAACAATCGCCATCCAAAGGGCGATCTTCATTTCGCTGAAAACTTAAGAAATCACTGTCTTCATCCTGATAATCATATTCCAAAAGGCGGTGAATCGTTTTGGCCTCTTTGCCTGTTGTTTCGGTCATGCGTTTGGCAGCGCGTCCAGTCGGCGCTGTCAGCATGACATCAAGTTTCATGCTTTGCATCATCTGTAAAATCGCGTTAATAATCGTCGTTTTACCGGTTCCCGGTCCGCCGGTAATGACCACGACACTACCTGAGACAGCTGTTTGAACAGCATTTTTTTGACATTCGTCAAGGATGATACCCATGTTTTTTTCGTACCGATTGATCTCTTTGTCAAAATCCAAATCAATATTTGAAAATCTGTGACGACTGAGCGAAACCAGACGCATGGCCAGTTCGTCCTCCGCCGTATAAAGATTCATGGGGAAATAAGCTGTCTGATCATTTACTTCTGCCTGCTGTGCCATTCCGTCTAAGACCACTTCAGAAAGCTGATCGTTGACCAGTTCTTCGGAAACACCCAACAATTTCACGCTTTCAGCAATTAAATCGCGCTCAAACATATAGGTATCTCCGGCAGCGTAGCATCCTCTGAGACCCTGAACAATTCCCGCTCGAATCCGTTTAGGATGGGTTTTTTCGACACCAAGTTTTTCGGCAAACTGATCGGCCATCTGAAAACCGACTCCCCGGACATCTTTAATGGTTACGTAGGGGTCGTTTAGTAGAACGCTAACGGTTTGATCACTGTAAACTTTAAATAATTTGAGGCCGATGGATGTTGATATATCATATTGCTGAAGAGCTAAAAGCACTTCGCTAAGCTCCCGCTGTTCTTCTCTTGCCGTCACAATCCGAAGCAATGTTTTCTTTCCGATTCCCGGAACCTGAAGAAGACGTTCGGGTTCATGATCCATGACTTCAAGGACTTCTTCCCCAAACATATCGACAAGCGCTTTTGCAGTTTTTTGACGAACACCGGGCAATATTCCCGAACTTAAATAAGCCATGATTTGAGCTTTTGTCTTGGGAAGCGCTATCTCATAGCTTTCAAATTTAAACTGCGTGCCAAATCTCGGGTGATTGGTCCACTCTCCGGATAGCTTTAGGATTTCTCCGATATATGGTGAATTGATAATCCCGACACCGGTAAACAGACCATCGTCATTTTCAAATGAAATAACCGTGTAGTTGTTTTCGTCGTTTCGGAATATAATTCTTTCTATCGTTCCGTTAATGAGCTCCATACAGGCCTCCTATAGCCATGATTATACCGCAATTCTCTTGCGATTGCCACATAAGAAAAAACGACTTTGGACGTATCCAAAGTCGCTTTCATCTCGATTAATACTTCATTTAGTTTATAAATAGTTATCGAATTGCGTCGTATTGCGGAATGCCAAAGCCGTTAATATAACCCCAGTTATATGGATAAGCGTGTCGTTCAACACCGGGACCGTTTCCGGTATTCCCTTCGACTGTCGTTATATGACCTGTAGAAGGATCATAACCAATGACGAGACCGACATGATCGACGTCATCATCATAGTCCCAATCGAAATAAATCACATCGCCGGCTTTCGGCACGTAACCGTTTCTCTGATATAAACCTCTGCTGATGAACCATTGTCTTCCTGTGGGACAATAAGCATGATACGGGAAAATGTGTTGCGGCACACCGGATTCGCTGGCACACCATGAAACAAACATCGCGCACCACTCAGTTGTGGAGAATCCGGGAGCGTGGAAAAGATCCTGATACCATTGACCGTATTTGGTCCAGTCAAAGACTTCAACGTATCCGACTTGGCTGTTGGCACAGTTGACAATACGCTCAATATAGTTGACATCATGAATTTCACGATAAGCGTCTTCTGTGCTACCGGGTGCCTCGCCGTATTTGGGAACCAATTTTATTTCTATAGCTTCAACTTGATTTTTTGATCCCGTTGTTCCGGCGTTCTCACCGTTTTTGGCCCAACCCATCCAGCCGATATCCGACACATG
>CACZTE010000063.1 GCA_902784045.1 uncultured Eubacterium sp.
CGCGCTTTACGATTTAAAAGGACAAAACCGCGCCTATCACATTGAGGAATACGCGACGACTTATCCGCACAACGGCTGGGCGGAACAGGATGACGCCGGCTGGCTTGCCGCCCTCGGCGAAGCTATTCCGGGTTGCGTCAAAAAAGCCGGTGTCGATCCCGAAGACATCGTTGCCCTGACCTGTGACGCTACCACCAACACGCTGGTCTATCTTGGCGAAGACGACCGCTCAGTTCGCACCCCCATCTTATGGATGGACGTTCGCGCTGCCGAAGAAGCCGCCTTTGTCAACACCATCGCAGACAAATATCCGGCCACCCGTTTTTATAAATCCGGTTGCCGCGCTGACACGATGGTTCCCAAATGTATGTGGGTTAAAAAACATGAACCCGAAAATTGGGCCAAAACCAAAACCATCATGGAATTTGAAGACTGGCTCAACTGGATTTTGACCGGCAAAAAAACCGTCAGTATGTCCGTTGCCGCTTTCCGCTGGAATTATGACGATGCCAATGGCGGCTATCCCACTGATTTCTACGCGGCCTGCGGACTTGAAGATGTGGTGGACAAATTCCCGGATACAGTGCTGAAAGTCGGCGACATCGTCGGCAATGTCAGTGAAAAAGCAGCCGCGGCATTTGGTCTCAGCACGAATACCGTTGTCGTTGAAGGCACGGCCGACTGCAACGCCTGCATGTTCGGTGTCGGCGGCGTCAAACCCAATGGCATGACGCTCATCGGCGGTACATCCTCCTGTCTCCTCGGTCTTTCCGAAGAAGATTTCCACGTGGAAGGCGTCAACGGCACCTATCCCAACTGTATGTACGACGGCACAAGCCTCCTCGAAGGCGGTCAAACGGCTTCCGGCGCCATTCTCACCTGGTTTAGAAACAACCTGGTACCCGGCTCCTGGATTCAAGAAGCAGCTACCCGCGATATGAATATTTATGACCTTATCACCGAAAAGGCCAAAACCGTTCCCATCGGCTGCGAAGGTCTTGTCATGATGGATTATTTCCAAGGTAACCGCGCCCCCTATTCCGATTCTAAAGCCCGCGGTATGTTCTGGGGACTTTCCATCGGCACTACCACCGCGCATATCGCCCGCGCCGTTTATGAAGGCGTGGCTTACGGCGCCAATCACTGTATTATCAGTATGAATAAAGCCGGCTATCAGGTCAACGAAATTTACGCCAGCGGCGGATTGGCCCAGTCCGATTTCTGGATGCAAATGCACGCGGATGTCATCGGTGTGCCGATGTACACCACCGTCGAAAACCAAAGCGCCGGATGCCTCGGCGATTGCATTATCGCCGCTGTCGGTGTCGGAATCTACAAAGATTTCACCGAAGCCGCGGAAAACATGGTTCGTATCGACAAAAAATACACGCCCAATCCGGAAGCCCATAAAGAATACTCTTTCTATATGGAACGCTACATGGAAACGTGGCCGCAAATGCGCGACATTGTCCACAAAACCGTCGACCACAACGCCAAATAAACCGAGATTTTTTAAGCAGCCGAAAGGCTGCTTTTTAAATGCAAAAAAATCCGCCGAAAAGCGGACTATAAAATGATTGTTTAAGATATAAAGCTAATGATGGGAAATTCCAAAAACATTTCCCGGGAAATAAATAGCAGGGAATAAACGCTTTTCCTCGATCACTTATCGTAATCGTCCAAAAAATGGTGCTTCACGCCGTCTTTTTTATACGCTACGACGGTATTGAGATTGACATTTTCCACTGAACGGAAAATATTATTTTCAATTACGGGATCTTTGGCCGCTAATTTCGCGATGAGCGCTTTGACCTCCTGACGTTTGGAGGGATGCTCGATTTCTTCACCGGAGATGTTCGCAGGCAAAGCATCATCCTCGTTTCGCAACAATTCCTCATGAGAAACGTAATTCTCGCGTGCTCGATTGATTTGCTCCGTAAAGCGACACGCGCAGCGGATAAATGAGAGATGATTATAATCCGCCCAATGAATGATTGCCTGCTCACGAATAAGCGACATCGGCCGGATGAGTTCCATC
>CACZTE010000064.1 GCA_902784045.1 uncultured Eubacterium sp.
CCCGGTGATTTAAAACAAAACGAAGTCTCTACCATGACCATCGCCCAAACGATCATCCGCCTGTTGATTCCGCTGTTGATCAACACCATCATGATGATCTATTACGCCGTCGTCATGCTGATGTACAGCCCGATGCTCTCGCTGATCGGCTTTACAACCATCGCCGTCAACCTGGGGGTGTCCAAATATATTTCCACCAAACGCATCAACGCGGTCCGCGGTCTCCGGGCATCCCAATCCCGGATGATTTCCTCGTCAATGGCCGCGGTGAGCATGATTGAGACCATTAAAGCCTCCGGCGCCGAAAACATCTTTTTCGGCATATGGAGCGGCAATCAGGCCAATGTGAACGCCAAAGGCGTGGAAATCGGCAAAATCACCGGCGTGCTGGGCAGCGTGCCCGATTTTCTGACCAGCCTGTCCTCGATTCTGGTGCTCTGCGGCGGCGTCTTCCTGGTGCTTCAGGGTCAGTTTACCGCCGGGATGGTCATGGCCTTTCAAAGCTATCTGACCGCCTTTATGAAACCCGCCCAGCAAATGCTCGGCACCCAGCAGAAGATTCAGGAAATGCGCACCGATATGGAGCGCATCGAAGACAACATGGTCTATCCCGAATACGACCTTTTGGGCGAGGATACCCCGGAGACCACCTACACCAAACTCAAAGGCGACATTGAGCTTGACGACGTGACCTTCGCCTATTCCAAAATGGACGAGCCCCTGCTAAAGCATCTGAACCTTACGATCAAACCCGGCGAAAGCGTCGCCATCGTCGGCAGCTCCGGCTGCGGCAAAAGCACGGTTTTGCGCCTGGTGTCCGGGCTGTACGCCCCGTTATCCGGGGAGATCCGCTATGACGGCAAAAAGTTAAAAGACATCCCCAAAAGCGCCTTTCGCGCGTCGGTTTCCGTCATCAACCAAAAAATCATGCTGTTTAAAGATACCATCGGCAACAACATCCGCATGTGGGACAATTCCATCCCCCGCGACCGGATGATTCAGGCCGCCAAAGACGCCCAGATTCACGATGACATCATCACCCGCAAGGCCGGCTATGAGCACGTCCTTCAGAACGGCGGCTCCGATTTTTCCGGCGGTCAGCGCCAGCGCATGGAAATCGCCAGAGCCCTGGTGACAGATCCCGCCATCGTCATCATGGACGAAGCCACCAGCGCCCTGGACACGGCGACGGAAAACCGGGTGGTGTCGGCCATGAAAGAACGGGGCATCACCTGTTTGATTGTCGCCCACCGCCTGTCCACCATCCGGGATTGCGACCAAATCATCGTTCTGGATCAAGGCGTCATCGCCGAGCGCGGCACCCATGACGAACTGATGGCCAAAGGCGGCCTGTACAGTTCGCTGGTCAAGAATAACTAAAGCAGCCGAGGTGACAAAAATGAATGATTTTGATCAACAAATCAAAAAGAAAAACGAGCTTGAGGACGAGCTGTTCGCCGAGTCCTATCAAAAGCTGGCGGAAGTGGTCACCGGCAAGGCGGCCGCCCCCGCGACCGGCCGGAACATGCTCCTTGACCGCAGACTCATCGAGGACATCGCCGCCCGGCTGGGCATCAGCGTCCCCTACGCTTCGGATGAAAAATACACGCTGCAATACTACCTGGATCAACTGTTTCGCCCCCGGGGCGTCATGTGGCGGGACGTCATCCTTCGCGGTGAATGGTACAACGACGCCATGGGCGTCATGCTGGCCTCCTTGGAAGACGGCAGACGCGTCGTCCTGACCCCCCACGGCATGAAGGGCTACACCTACAACGATCCCGACACGGGAAAGAAAACCCGGGTGACGTCCTTTAACGCCAAGGCCATCGCCCGGGAAGCGACGCTGTTTTACAAGCCCCTTCCCCAAAAGAAACTGAAGATCCGGGATATTCTCGTCTATATCAGCCAATGCGTGACATGGATTGATGTCCTTTTGTACGCCGCGGCCACCGTCGCCGTGATTCTCCTGAGCATGGTGACCCCCGCCATGACCAAAGTGCTGTTTTCCACGGTGATTGAGACCGGTGACAATCAATTGTTTATCAGCATTTTTATCCTCCTCGTCGTCACGTCCCTGTCCACCCTGATCTTCGAGATTATCAATAAACAGGTGCTGCCCCGCATTTCCTACGGCGTTGCCGTCGCGCTGCAAGCCGCCTTTATGATGCGCGCCCTTTCGGCGTCTGTCAACGATATTCAGGATTTTTCCGCCGGCGATCTGGGCGCCCGCCTGGGCATGCTGTACAACCAGATTTCCGTGTTGCTCAGCGACTTTTTGTCAGCCATTTTAACGACGCTGTGCTCGCTGCTCAGTTTTTTCCAGATGTTCGGCTATTCCCCGACCCTGGGCGCCGCGGGTCTCGTGTTCGTCGCCTTGCTCAGCTCCCTGTATATCGCCGTGACGCGCCATTCCTATGATCAGGGCTGCGCCAGCATGGACGCCGAATCCGAGGAATCCGGCCTGACCTTCAGCCTGATTGACGGCATTGAGAAAATCGCGGTGAGCGGCGCCGAAAAGCGCGCTTTTACCCAATGGAGCCGGGTGTACCGTAAATCCATTGAAAGCAAATACAACACGCCGGTAATCTTGAAAGTCTATAGCACTCTCAGTTCCGTGCTCTTAACAGCCTCTTCTATCGTCATGCTCGCTTTGGCCTGGCGAAGCGGTCTGCCGACAGCGACCTATTATTCCTTCATCGCCTCTTTCGGCATTGTCACCGGGGCGCTGAGCAACATCGGCGCGGGGGTTCAAAGTTTCGGCAGCGCCCTGCCGGTTTTCAGAATCCTTCGCCCGATGATGGACATGGTGCCCGAGCTCAAAGAGAATAAGGAAATCGTCAAATCCCTCAAGGGCAACATCCGCTTGGAACACGTGACCTTCGGCTACGCGGACGATCAGCCGCCGGTCATCGACGATTTGTCCATGGATATCCGGGAAGGCCAATACGTGGCCATTGTCGGCACCAGCGGCTGCGGCAAATCCACGCTGATACGCCTGCTCCTCGGCTTTGAGACGCCGGACAGCGGCGAAATCTATTATGACGACAAGCCCTTTGGCGGTTTGGATCTTTCGTCTGTCAGACGAAAAATCGGAACGGTTTTGCAAAACGACGAAATCATTCAGGGAACCATTTTCTCCAATATCACTGTCGCCGGCAGCAATCAGAGCATGGACGCCGTCTGGAAAGCCGCGGAATTCGCGGGCATTGCCGATGATATCCGCAAAATGCCCATGGGCATGAACACCATGCTCACCGACGGCGGAGGCGGCGTCTCCGGCGGGCAGAAACAGCGCATTCTCATCGCCAGAGCCATTCTAGGCAAGCCGACCATTTTGTTCTTCGACGAGGCCACCAGCGCCCTTGATAATCTGACCCAAAAATCCGTGACCCAATCCCTGGGCGAGATGAACTGCACCCGGGTCGTCATCGCCCACAGACTCAGCACCATTGAAAATTGCGACCGCATCTTTTGCCTGGACAAGGGCAAGGTGATTGAGGAAGGAACCTATGATGAATTGATGGCTAAAAACGGCTTCTTCACGGAACTGGTCAAACGCCAGCAGATCTAATGCCTCACAATAACCGCGAAAAACCGGGACACTCCTTTGAATAACGGTGCTTCGGCAAGTATTCGCGGCATGACGATCAATAAGCGCCCGCGGCGAGGTTTCATCGCGAGCGCTTATTGATTATCTAAAAAAACGGACACCTGCCCTCACGCGGATGTCCGTAAATATGTCTTTTTCAAACAAACTTAAAAGAGCGCCCAAAGTCTGGCAAATCACCGGTCTTCTCTTCTGTTTTCAGAGGTCTCGCGCAGGCCGCGAAACCAAAACCCGTGACCTCTTAAAAACCGCCCAATCCCCGGTGTCCGTAGACCCTTAAGCTGTTTAACGACGCTTCCAGCGCGGCCAACTGCTCATATGTCAGCGTCACCTTCGCGGCATCCAGATTTTCAATGATCCGACCTTTGTTTTTGGAGCCCGGAATCGGCACCACATTCGGATATTTGTGTAACATCCACGCCAGGCTGATTTGTGCGGGCGTCGCGTTTTTTTCTTCGGCAAACCCTTTAAGCATTTCAACAATGGGCTGATTGCCCGCGATGTTTTTCCCGGACAGTTGAGGCACCCAATTGCGCACGTCGTCGTTTTTCTCAAACCGCGTCTCCGGCGTGATCATGCCGGACAGCAGACCGCTGGCAATGGGAGAAAAGGGCACAAAGCCGATATTGTTTTCCACGCAATACGGGATGATCCGCGTTTCGCTGTCGCGCTCCACCATGGAATATATATTTTGAACGGCGGCTAAAGGCGTCACCTGTTGGGCGCGGTCAATGACATCCACATCCACCTGGCTTAAGCCCCATCCCCGGATAAGGCCCTCATCGATGAGTCTGCCCATAGCATCCGCCACCTTCTCCACGGGAATAGCGCTCATCCGGTGCAGATAATAGATATCTACATAATCTGTCCGCAGGCGCTCAAGCGAGCCTTCCAAATGGGAGCGAATTCTTTTGTACACACTGCCGACGCCCACACTGCGCAGCATCAATTTAGTTCCGATTACCACGTTCTCTCTGACATCTTTTAAAGCCTTGCCGACAATCCGCTCATTGTGCCCCACACTCGCCAGATTGGGACTGTACACTTCCGCCGTGTCAAAAAAAGTGCATCCGTGGGCGTAGGCGTTTTGAATGGCCTCGATGCTGTAGGCTTCCTCGGGAATTTTGCCGTATCCGTGAGAAAAAGCCATGCAGCCCATGCCGACCGCAGATACTTCGATATTGTTTACCATTCGTGTTTTCATGAAACCACCTATTTCTCATTGAAAAAACCATTCACGCCGCCCAAGACCATTCGGTTGGTCAAATCGATGACTTCCTCAAGGGGAATGCGTTTCCCCTCCTCAACCCACCCGCAATAAGCCATCAGCACCGCGTGATTCACAAAGTTCATCAACAGCTTTTTGTCAAACTCGGAAAGGGCCTGATATTTAGCTGATTTGCCCCATCCGGCATCGTTGACGCCGGCCACCATCTCGTCCCGAATGGTGTGATAACTTCCGCTGCAAGTAATCTTCTCATAGGCCAGCCCCTGCCCCGCCGAATACTCAAAAAACGCGCGGTTGACTTTATCCAGATCCTCGGGCAGGTCATAATCCTTGATGCGCGCGATGAACCCCGCCGACAGTTCCGTCTGCATCTCCGCGAGCAGGGCGTCCAAGGTCTCATAATATCGATAAAAAGTTTTTTTATTGATTCGTGCTCGTTCACAAAGCGCTTTCACCGTGATTTTCTCATAATCCTCCTCACAGATCAGGCTTTCAAAGGCGCCTTTAATGCCCTCAATGGTCTTGACGACCCTCAAATCCTCATATCCTTGCAAAATCATCACTGCACCTCATGTTTTATTTCAATAACCGATTCAAACGGCATTTACACATTACCAGATAGCCTTTTGCCATTCAAGCCTTTCCCTGAAAATAAACCGACACAGCTTAATCCTCGCTCCGGATCTCGGCGCTTTTACGCTCGCTCAAAATCCGGACGCCAAGCGGCGAAACCGGCCAGTTGTTCATCTGTGCGGTGATAATAACGTTCATCCTTATCCAGTGTCGCAATGCTTGCCATTTCATCATCCGTCAGTTTAAAGTCCAGAATATCCAGATTGTCTTTGATATGATCCACATTTTTGCTTCCGGGAATCACCGCGAAACCCATCTGTGTGTGCCAGCGGAGAATGACCTGCGCGGGTGTTTTGCCATATTTTCCCCCAAGTTCCGCGAACACCGGCTCATTCATCAGCGACGTATCGCCATGACCCAGCGGATACCAGCTCATCAGCTTGATATCATACTTGTTAAGCGTTTTTCGCAGTTCCTTCTGCGTAAAATAGGGATGGGCTTCCATCTGGATAAACTGGGGAACGATTTCCCATTGGGTCATCAACTCATCAAGGTATTTACCTTCAAAATTGGAAATACCGATTGATTTCGCTTTCCCTGCTTTATAAGCTTTTTCAAGCTGTCTGTATCCGGCAAGCCAATTGCCCGCGGGCTGATGAATATAAAGCAGATCCACATAATCCACGCCCAGACGTTCCAGGGTTTCATCGACGGCATTTTCATTTTCATATTCACTGGGCCAGAGCTTGGTGGAAAGGAAAATATTCTCACGCTTCACGCCGCTGTCCCGCATTCCTCTGCCGCAAGCGCGCTCATTGACATAGGCATTGGCTGTGTCGACGAGAGAATAGCCCATCTTCAGTGCTTCTCTGACGCTGTTTTCCGCTTCTTCCGGAGAGAGCATAAAAGTGCCGATGCCCACAACAGGGCATTGAAGATTGTTGTTGAGTTTGATGGTTTCCATGATGATTGTCCTCCTGTTAAATTGATTTATTTTAATCCGATGGCCGTGAGCCATTGTTCCAATACTTTGTCGCAAGTCGCAGCGTCGTCACCGTTAATCGCGAGACCCTCGGTGATGTCAGCGTCCGGACAAAGCCGTTTGATATCATGAAGTGAGTTTGAAAAACCGCTTCCGCCGTGAGTGATCAGCGGGCAGATGGTCTTGCCGGAAAAATCATAGCTTTCCAGAAAAGTAAACACCGCCATTGGCATTGTTGTCCACCAATTGGGGAAAGCAAGAATCACCGTGTTGTAACCATCCATATTCTCAACCTGTGCGGTGAGTTCCGGCCTGGCCCCTTCGTTAAATTCCTTTTTGGCAATGTCGATTTTTGCCATGTGATCGTCCGGATATTTCTTAACCGTATCAATATAAAACAAATCGCTGTCGATCATACTGTGAATCTTATTCGCCACAACTTCTGTGTTGCCGATGGGCAGATTGACGATGGCGCCGTGAGAATAATTTTGCCCCGCGTGGGAAAAATACGCGATTAACGTGTTTGCCATTGTTTCGTCCTCCTTGTCATTCATTTTATTTATGAAACTTGCGTTGCTTATTTTTATAATGGTATTATATTCTTTTTCATCCATTAAACAATGGGCAGATGATTTCATCCGGTGACTTAAGCAACCTTTTTTCAAAAAGCGTTGCGCAAAAGAAAAAAAGCGGAAAATCAATCGTGATTTCCCGCGTTTGATATCAAAACATTGCGTTTTCTTTTCGACCATACAACAATTAATTCGCTTAGAAGACCTCGAGACTCGACGATCCGCGTTTTGATTCAACACGCCGCTTTCAATAAATTAACCTTCAAAAGCCGGCGGTGATTTCCGCGAAGCTTATCCCTCCAACATACCGGCGCCTTTTTTCAGATAATCGGTAATCGACAAATGCTGCGGACAGGCTTTTTCGCATTGACGGCAGGCGACGCAATCCGACGCCATGCGCCCTTCTCCCGTCGCTTGCCGGTAAGCCTTCACCGCCGCTTCCGTCTGTCCGCTGACCAGCTGTTTGTTCATCGCCGAAAAAATATCCGGAATGGCAATCCCCTTGGGGCATCCATCGACACAATAATGACAGGCCGTGCAGGGAATCGCCGCCGAATGGCCGAGAATGTGCTGAGCCTCCTGAATGATCTTTTGCTCTTCCTCATTCAAAGGTTCAAAATGGCGCATATTAGAGAGGTTGTCCTCCATTTGGGAAAGATTTGACATCCCCGAAAGCACCGTGATAATACCGTCAAGGGACGCGGCGAAACGAATGGCCCAGGACGCGTAGGACATATCCGGATGATACGCGTCAAACAGCGCCTTAACCGCTTTGGGCGGATTGGCCAGGGTGCCGCCTTTCACCGGCTCCATCACGACGATGGATTTACCGTGTCGTCTAGCCGTCTCATAATTGGCCCTCGCTGTCACCGACGGATTTTCACAATCGGCATAATTGATTTGAAGCTGAACAAAATCGACCTCCGGGTGATCTGTCAAAATCTGATCAAGCAATTGGGGACCGGCGTGAAAAGAAAAGCCGAAATGCTTCACGAGCCCTTGCGCTTTCTGCTCCTTTACAAAATCCCAAAGGTGAAACCTGTCATACTTTTTATAATTGTTTTCCATAAAAGCGTGAAGAAGATAATAATCAAAATACCCCGCGCCCGTCCGTTTTAAGCTGGTATAAAACTACTTCTTTGCCGCTTTTTCCGTTGGTGCCAGCAAAAACGCGTTAATCTTTGTCGCCAGGGTATAAGTGTCTCTGGGATAACGGTCAACCAACGCTTTTTTGATGGCTTTCTCCGACCCCGGATAGACAAAGGCCGTGTCAAAATAGGTAAACCCGGCATCCATAAACAAATCCACCATCTGTTTGACCTGTTCGACATCCGTGCTGAGCCCTCTTCTCGGCAGGCGCATCAGACCGAAGCCCAGTTTTGGCACATCTTTTCCAAAATAATCCGACATGTGATTCTTCCTCCTCCATGAATGGAATGAATAGTGTTATCTATTATAACAAACGAAACCAAATCGTGAAACAGGCCATCGCCAGGACGCTGTTTTGGTTTTGCCCTCAGCCCATGAGGAGCAAGCACAAACTTAAAACGATTGCCAATATTCCTACAGCCTTTTTTCTGGTTATTCATTCACAGCGATCCACTGTCTGTCCCGCTTTTCGTAGGCATGAGTACCGCCCATCCGGAAGGTGCCTCTCACGCCGTAGGCATCGGCGTTTAAGACAGACGTATAAGTTATCCGCGCGTGACTGCCTCGCACATCGATTACCGGGTTCTCAATGCCGATGGTAAAATAAGTCAAGCTGCCGTTTGCCACATCGGCAAAGTATTCCTCTCTTGTTTGCTGTTTGCCGCCCATAAGGGTAAAAACCTTGTCCTCCGACACCAGTTCACGCATCGCGTCGATATCGGCATCGGCCATCGCCTGACAATAACGCACCTGAGTAAAAAGCACAGCGAGCTACTCCTCATCAAAGCGCCGTGAATCCGCGCCGCTAATCGCGACATTGTTGAATACCGAAAAATCATAAAGGTCCATTGTTTCACCGCCTCCCGTTTTTTCTGTCGCTGTGTCCGATTGTGTTCCCTGCGCTGTTGTGTTGATGTTTAACCCGCCGCGGCCGCAAAGGGCAAGTAAAACGACACACGCGCAAATAACCCGCGATCCCTTTCGCATGATGACTCGCTCCTTTCCCCTCATCGGCTCCCGCCTCTGTAAGCGCCGGTTGCTTTTTTCTGATTTTATTATATAAACGCGGGCTATCGGAACAATGGGCAATTTTTCCCGGTTGGTTGCTAAGGAAACGGTTTTCGAGAAACAGTTGCTTTATAAAAAAAGAGCGCCTGCCGGCATACTGAATCATGCAGGCAGGCATAAAATGACCGATCTCCGCAGAGGCTTTCCGTCGCTCGGAACATTGTCAATGGTTGAATGCTGTCACCCTCGCGTAAAAAAGCGTATGGACAGATGTTTCATCCCTTGGTCTTCGCCGATTTCTTCACTTCCTCGTGAAAGAAATAATTGACAACCACCGGCGGCTCGCCGAAATCGGCGCAATGGGCGTCGTCATCTCGATAATAACGCATCCCCCGGGCGTCGGTATAGTCCCGGATTATTTGTAATTTCAGCGTCTTTGAATCAATACGGTCATTTCCCGGGAAATAATCAAACACTGTCAGGTGCCGTGAAGCCAAATGCTCTCTCGCGGATAAATAATTGAATGTATATTGCTTAATCCGAGTGTATCAGCGTGATCAGCGAGAAAAAATGAGGATTGATCACTTTTCAACCCGCTCAGCTTGTTCGTCAGAATGAACTGTTTCGATTGGTTGGTCCGTTTCAATTTCTTCGGCCAGTTCGGTCTGTTCAGCCGTTTCAATTTTTTCTGTCTGTTCAGCTTGTTTGTCCACTTCATCCCGCGTCCGATGATCGCGGTTAAGGAAGACCAGGTAAATCACAAACAGTGTCAGCGCCGCGAGAATCCCCACCGTATAAGCTATATTGATATTTAACAGAAGGCCTTCCTTTGCCATCAAAATATAGGTTACGCTCACTGCCGTCATAAAGGTCGCCGGCAAGGCAGTAATAAGTGAGCCAAAACGGTATTTGCCTTTTTGAATCAGATAGGCCGACGCTACCCACAGCGCGATCATTGCGATGGTCTGATTACTCCAGGAGAAATAACGCCAAATCGTCTGAAAGCCGTTGTTATCCACCAGAGCAAACCACGTCAGCACACCGCCGGCAATCAACAGTGGAAGGGTGATTAGCAATCGGTTTTTTATGTGCTTTTGGTCAAGGTGAAAGGTCTCTGCGATAATCAGCCTTGCGCTGCGAAAAGCGGTATCCCCCGATGTGATCGGGCAGACCACCACACCGGCAACTGCAAGAGCCCCGCCGAAAATGCCAAGGACACCTTTGGAAATGTCATAGACTACATTGGACGCGCCACCGGCCAGGGCATGATTAAGTAAATCTGTCGAGCCGTAAAAAGCGACGCCTGCCGCCGCCCAAACGAGGGCAATCGCGGCTTCCACGATCATCGCGCCGTAGAAAACCTTTCGTCCTTCTTTTTCGCTGGTGATGCACTTGGCAATCATCGGCGATTGGGTGGCGTGAAACCCGGAAATGGCGCCACAGGCAACAGTAACAAACATATATGGCCAAATCGGCGTGCCTTCGGGATGCAGATTTTGAAGCGTGATTTCAGGGATGGTGTAAGTCCCGCCGGAAATGAGAATGCCGCCGATAACGGAAATCGCCATGATGATGAGCAACACACCGAAGACCGGATAGAGCTTACCGATGAGCTTATCAATGGGCAAAATGGTCGCGAGAAAATAATAGGCCAAAATGATGATAACCCAAACATTTCCAGTTAAAAAATCCGGCGTGAGCTTGGCCAGAAGCTCTGCGGGACTGACAACAAAAACCGCGCCGCAAAGCACCAACAGCACAACGGTAAAGACGCGCATGATCCATTTGACCCAGCCACCGATGTAGGTTCCAGAGAGTTCGGCAATGGACGAGCCGCGATGTCGCGAGCTGATCATGCCGGTCATATAATCGTGAACCGCGCCGCCCAAAATCGAACCGAACACAATCCAGAGGAACACGACGGGCCCGAACACCGCGCCCATCAACGCGCCGAAAATAGGGCCGGTACCGGCAATATTCAGCAGTTGAATTAAAAACGCTTTCCACGTCTTCATCGGCACGCAGTCGACGCCGTCATTAATCGCGATGGCCGGCGTATCTCTGTCATCCGGAGCAAAAATGGTCTCGGTGACACGGCCGTAAACCAGAAAACCGATAATTAACATACCAAAAGACAATAACAGGATAACGTATAATAAGTTGCGCAAATTACTAATAAAAAAAGCCGACACTGTGAAAAACCTCGCAGTGTCGGTTCGAAAAACTGTTTAAATTGATGCTTGTTTCCATCTTCTTCGTCCATGGCTTCATATATTTATCATGGTAACTGTTCTTCCCCGTCGTCCAAAGTATCCGGCGGCTTTTACAGCCTGCTATCGTCCATCGGAAACGCTGTCCACCGGGATATTCTTTTAAAGAACCGGCCTCTTTAATTTCTGATTTTGATCAATCGAAGGGACTGCTTGAAAATATCTGTTCGACAATAG
>CACZTE010000065.1 GCA_902784045.1 uncultured Eubacterium sp.
GGGAGTTGCCCGAGTGGCTAAAGGGGGCGGACTGTAAATCCGTTGGCTAAGCCTACGATGGTTCGAATCCATCACTCCCCACCACTTCATACAATGCCTTTGTAGCTCAGCAGGTAGAGCACCACCATGGTAAGGTGGGGGTCAGCGGTTCGAATCCGCTCAAAGGCTCCATTCATTGTTTTACGACTGCCCCATAATGGACGGTAAAACAACAGTAAGACTCACAAAATGCGAGTCTTTTTTTAATATTAGGGGTGTGACTCATGTCAGTCCGCTTACGTCCAGGCTCCGTTTTGGCGTGATCTTTCCTTATTATTTCACAATCCGGAGCTGATTTTTTCTTTGTTTCTAAAATGAAAAAAAACAAAGCATATCAGCATCATTAAAAAAGCGGATTGATGGCATGATCAATCCGCCGCGCGCTTTCTGGCGTCCCCGAGAGGATTCGAACCTCCGGCCTACCGCTTAGGAGGCGGTCGCTCTATCCGGCTGAGCTACGAGGACTTTTTTTCGTTACGCATTCTATCACACCTTAGGAGATAAAGCAATGAAATTTAAGCTGTGGCGGGATTGAACGCGCCGTGGTATAATACAAAAGGACAACAAAGCATTGACCAGAATCGCAACGTTTCGGATTTGTTGTTTTTAGAAAGCGAGAATGATTATGAATATAACATTTATCGGCACCGGTGTGATGGGCGCATCAATGGCAATGCATTTGATACGCGCAGGACATTCCCTTACGGTTTACAACCGGACCAAAGAAAAAGCGCAAAAACTTATCGCCGAAGGCGCCGTTTTCAAAAAAAATGTGAGTGAAAGTGTCAAAGGCGCAGACATCGTCATCACGATGGTCGGTTTTCCGAAAGATGTCGAAGAAGTGTATTTCGGAAAAGACGGCATCATTGAAAACGCCCCTGAAGGCGCGACGCTGATCGACATGACCACCACCAAACCCTCTCTTGCCGTCAAAATTTTTCAAACAGCTAAAACAAGGGGCCTTTTTGCACTTGACGCGCCGGTTTCCGGGGGAGACGTCGGCGCGAAAAATGGAACCCTCTCCATCATGGTCGGTGGAGATCGTGACGTCTATCAAAACATGCTTCCCGTGCTAGCACTGATGGGAAGCAATATTATGTACGAAGGAAAAGCGGGAACCGGTCAGCATACCAAAATAGCTAACCAGATTGCCATTGCCGGAACGATTGCCGGCGTAAGCGAAGCGGTGGCCTATGGCAAAACCATGGGACTTGATATTGATAAAATGCTTGAGAGCATCAGTGCCGGCGCCGCGGGCAGCTGGCAAATGGCGAATCTTGCGCCCAAAATGGCCGAAGGTGATTTCACACCGGGATTTTTTATCAAACATCTGGTAAAAGATCTGGATATTGCGAAACAGGAAAGTCAATCACGAGCCCTTTCCCTTGATGTGACTACGCTTGTCGACGGAATTTATCACCTGCTAGAAAACCGGGGCATGGGGGAAGACGGTACCCAAGGTCTCATCAAATATTATCTTTCAAAGGATGAACAATCATGAGCGATACCTGGAAATTTATCCTGATTATTTTAGGCGTCATCTTATTTGTTGCCGTCGCTCCGGCAGCCATTTTTTTAATCGGAAGCGTATTGTCGCCGTATATTTCGACGCTCGGTTTTGTATTGCTCATTTTTGCGGTTACTGTCGTGCTCGCCTACCGGCATAAAAAAAACAAAGAAGACCGCAAAGATCATTAACATTTCTAAAGAAATGAATTGACCGAAAGCAGTTTTCTGTCTCAATGCGTATTGAACAAATTTGAGCGCGGTAAAAATTGTCGTTTTTACAAAAAAATTTCAAAAAAACTTGTCAGAAGAATAGTTTGCTGTTATAATAACGAAGATAAAAGGCGTCAAGCCTTTTTTTAGTGCGCATATTAAACAGATAAGAATAGTTTGCCGTTTGCGTTGACAAGTATCTTTACCTTGTGATATGCTATTCGGTGGGCTTTTTAAAAAACAGCACAATCAGTAAACAGGAGGTGTCGGTCATGAGAGTCAAAGTGACAATGGCATGTACGGAGTGTAAACAACGTAACTACGATACGATGAAAAACAAAAAGAATACGCCTGATCGTATCGAAATGAAAAAATACTGCCCGTTTTGCAAAAAACACACAAACCATAAGGAAACGAAGTAATCGCTGAAGAAAGCGTATAGAGGAAATATGGCACAACAGCAAAATAAAAAAAGAAAAAAGAAAAACACAGCCAAGCCGAACAAAAAGAAGCAAGCTGTAAAAGTTGAAGTCGCTCAACAGCAAACCGGCGATGAAAAGGAAACGATTGTCGTTTCCAAAAAGAATGAAGTTGTCAAAGCTGAGAAAAAAGCGAAAGCCGAAAAGACAAAACCGACAAAAAAAGCTGACCGTAACGAAAAGCCCGGTATTTTCAGACGCGCGATCAATTTCCTTAAGGATGTTAAAACCGAGCTGAAAAAAGTCACATGGCTGACACCGGACGAACTCATGAAAAGCACGGGTGTTGTGGCCGGGATTGTGGCATGCTTTACGCTTTATACTTGGATTGTCGATTCCGGTTTCGGCGCTTTGGCAGCGATGATTCTCGGTAATAAATAACTAACAGCTGTTATTACGCATTCGTTATAAGGTAAAACAGATGGATATCAAAAACAAACCAAAACAACAAGTGCAAACCAATAAGCAGCGGCAAGACGATCCTGAAGGCGAGCCGAAGTGGTATGTGGCCCACACCTATTCCGGATACGAAAACAAAGTGAAAGCCGGCATTGAAGCCACGGTCAAAAACCGCGGTATGGAAGATACCATCATTCAAGTTCAGGTGCCGACCCAAGAAGTTGTTGAAACCAAAAACGGGAAAAAAGTTATCAAAGAGAAAAAACTGTTTCCTGGTTATGTCATGATTGAAATGTACATGACCGACGACTCCTGGTATGTCGTTCGTAATACAAGAGGTGTAACCGGATTTGTCGGGCCCGAATCAAAGCCTGTTCCGCTCACACCCGCCGAGCTTAAAAGCATGGGTATTAAACAACAAACGGTTAAAATCAATTTTAATGTCGGCGACAGTGTTAAAATTGTTGATGGTCCATTTGAAAACTATGTCGCGTCAATCGAATCGATTAATGCAGAAAAATCCCAGCTCAAAGTCATGGTTTCCGCCTTTGGCAGAGAAACGCCTTTAGAGCTGAGTTTCGAACAAATTGAAATAATCAAGAACACTTAAGGATTTATTCTTCAATATATACAAATACGCTATAAGGAGGTGCACAAATGGCAAAAAAAGTCATCGGTCTAATTAAACTTCAGATCCCGGCCGGTAAAGCCACTCCGGCACCGCCGGTTGGTCCCGCTTTGGGTCAGCACGGTGTCAACATCATGGGCTTTTGCAAGGAATTTAACGCAAAGACCGCCAATCAGGCAGGTATGATCATTCCCGTGGTTATTACCGTATTCCAGGATCATTCATTTACATTTATCACAAAAACACCACCGGCAGCCGTTCTCTTAAAGAAAGCAGCCGGACTTGAAAAAGCATCGGGAGAACCCAACAAAACAAAGGTTGCTTCCGTTACGCAAGATCAAGTGCGTGAAATCGCAACGACCAAAATGCCCGATCTCAACGCGGCTGACATCGATGCTGCTATGCGCATGGTAGCCGGTACAGCCAGAAGCATGGGCATTACCGTCGAAGAATAATCATCTCGGCAAAAACAAATTACGAAGAATTATTAATAACCTTAAGTGGGAGGATTAAAATCCGTTAAAACCACAAGGAGGAAACATGAAAAAAGGTAAAAAATATCAAGACAACTTAAAGTCATACGATAAACACACGTTGTTTGATTACGAAGAAGCGATCGCTCAAGTCAAAAAAATGGCTACCGCTAAATTTGATGAAAGTATTGAGCTTCACTGCCGTATGGGCGTCGATTCCCGTCACGCCGATCAACAAATCCGCGGAGCGATGGTTTTGCCCCACGGAACAGGTAACACAGTCCGCGTGCTGGTTATCACCAAAGGCGACAAAGTTCAGGAAGCGCTTGATGCCGGCGCCGATTATGCCGGCGAAGATGAATATATCGAAAAAATCCAAAAAGAAAACTGGTTTGATTTCGATGTTATCATCGCTACTCCCGATATGATGGGTAAAGTCGGCCGTTTGGGTCGAGTCTTGGGGCCGAAAGGGCTCATGCCGAACCCCAAATCCGGCACTGTCACTCCCGATGTCGCAAAAGCCGTCAAAGATACCAAAGCCGGTAAAGTGGAATATCGTTTGGACAAAACCAACATCATCCACGTCATCATCGGTAAGGCGTCATTCGACGATCAAAAACTTTTGGAAAATCTGGAAGCGATTCTGGAAACCATCAAAAAGGCTAAACCCGCAGCGGCCAAAGGTCAATACTTCCGCAGCGTCACCATTGCCTCTACCATGGGTCCCGGTGTCAAAATCAACCCTGCCAGAATTTAAGTTTTTCCATCTATGCCGTTGACAAAAATGTGACGGCATGTTAAATTAAATAAAAATCAAAGGCCATCCATAGACAGCAGGGACGCCTATCAAGCGTGATAAGAATCCTGCCGAGGGTGCGGAAACTATCCTTTTAATTATAAAAGGGCTTTCTTCACCTGCGTGGAAAAAGCCCTTGTTTTTTTACGAAAGAAGCGTAAACTTCTTACAAAAATAAAAAAGGAGGATATGCGATGCCGAATATCGAAGCGAAACAAGTCATCGTGCAAGAAATTGCGGAAAAGATGAAAAATGCTCAAGGCGCTGTTGTCGTGGATTACCGCGGACTCAACGTTGAAGAAGTCACCGAACTTCGTAAAAGCGCCAGAGAACAGGGAATCGAATATAAAGTATATAAGAATTCCATGATGCGTTTTGCCTGCAAAGAAGCCGGTCTTGAAGGTTTGTTGGATGTGCTTGTCGGCCCTACGGGAATTGCGTTTTGCGATTCCGATGCCGTAGCCACTGCGAAACTGTTTGATGAATTTGCCAAAAGTCACAAAAAGCTTGAAATCAAAGCCGGTGTGGTCGAAGGCAGAGTCATTGACCCGGCCGGTGTTAAAGATCTGGCCCAATTGCCTTCTCGAGAAGAACTCGTCGCGAAAGCGCTTGGCGGCTTAAACGCCCCCATCGCCGGCTTTGCCAATGTGCTTAACGCCAACCTTAAAGGTCTTGTTGTCGCCCTTAACGCAATTGCTGAAAAACAGGGCGCACCCGCTGAAGCTTAATGCTTCATAAAAAATGAAAACTATTATAACTAATTTGGAGGAAAATAATAATGAGTGAAAAAGTTACACAATTAATCGAAGATGTTAAATCCTTAACCGTTTTGGAATTATCCGAACTCGTCAAAGCTTTGGAAGACGAATTTGGTGTCAGCGCTGCTGCTCCCGTTGCTGTTGCTGCTGCTCCCGCTGCCGGTGCTGCCGCTGCTGCTGAAGAAGAAAAAACCGAATTTGACGCTGTTTTAGCTTCCGTTGGCGATCAAAAAATCAAAGTTATTAAAGTTGTCCGTGAAATCACCGGTCTTGGCCTTAAAGAAGCAAAAGCTCTCGTTGACGGCGCTCCGAAGCCGCTCAAAGAAGGCGTTGCTAAAGAAGAAGCAGAAGAAATCAAAACTAAACTCGAAGAAGTCGGCGCTACCGTCGAAGTTAAATAATCATCTTATTTTTACAAAAGAGCCGGTCTATGCCGGCTTTTTTCATAGGATAGCCGGATTTGAGTTAAACACAGTTTATATTAACCGGTTGTCGATTGATCATGCATGCATAATCACTTAAGATGAAAGGAAAACGCATGGGCAAAAATAAAAATAAAAACAAAGTCGAGGCCATTACGCCCCGCGATGTTGATTTCGCACGTTGGTATACGGATGTCATCTCCAAAACCGAATTAGTGGATTACAGTCCCGTTAAAGGGTTTATGGTTATCAGACCTTATGGTTATGCCATTTGGGAAAACATTCAATCACTGTATGACAAACGCTTTAAAGAGACCGGACATAAAAATATGTATTTCCCCCTTCTCATTCCTCAAAGTCTCTTAACCAAGGAAGCTGAACATGTGGAAGGTTTTGCGCCGGAAGTCGCCTGGGTTACAAAAGGCGGCGATAAAGAACTCGCGGAACCGCTGTGCATCCGTCCCACTTCGGAGACAATTATCTGCAGCATGTATGCCAAGTGGCTGAATTCTTACCGCCAACTGCCGTTTAAATACAACCAATGGTGCTCAGTGGTTCGCTGGGAAAAAACGACGCGTCCGTTTTTAAGAACGTCCGAGTTTTTGTGGCAGGAGGGACATACCCTTCATGAAACTGCTGAAGAAGCTCAGGAAGAAACCATGCAGATGCTAAACATCTACCGGGAAGTCGCCGAAAAAGCTTTGGCTATCCCGATGGTTGTTGGGCGAAAAAGCGAAAAAGAAAAATTTGCCGGCGCGGCGGCGACCTATACTATGGAAGCTTTGATGCACGACGGTCAGGCGCTGCAAAGCGGCACATCTCATAATCTTGGTCAACATTTTACAGAAGCTTTCGACATTACATACCTTGATCGCAATAACGAACTTGTACACCCCTATCACACGTCTTGGGGCATCTCAACACGTTTGATCGGCGGAATTATCATGGTTCACGGTGACGACAACGGTTTGGCATTGCCTCCGGCTATCGCGCCGACGCAGGTTGTGGTTTTGCCGATTGTCATGCACAAAGAAGGCGTTCTCGATAAAGCGTATGAAATTAAAAAAATGCTCGAAAAACATTTCCGTACGGAAATTGACGATTCCGACAATTCTCCCGGATGGAAATTTAACGAGTGGGAAATGAAAGGCGTGCCGATTCGCTTGGAAATCGGTCCGAGAGATATTCAAAACGGACAATGTATGCTCGCAAGACGCGATACAGGCGAAAAAATCGCTGCTCCTCTCGACGCTTTGGATGAACATGTCGAAAAATTGCTTTCAGACATTCAGCAGAATATGTATGACAAGGCCCTAGCCATGCGCGAGGAAAAAACATCGACGGCTGTCAATATGGAAGAATTCAAACAAAACCTTAGCGACAATCCCGGATTTATCAAAGCGATGTGGTGTGAAGATCCCAAGTGTGAGGAAGCCGTTAAAGCAGAAACCGGCGCGACTGTCCGGTGTATTCCCTTTGACGAAGATCAAGAAGTGATCGGCGAGGGCAAATGCGTTTGCTGTGGTAAACACGCGCATAAAATGGCCTATTTTGCCAGAGCCTATTAAGCAGGACGCCAAACTTACTTGTACTAAGCTTATCTCAAAAGAAGTGTTTACGTAACAATTTCTCCAGATCAGCGCTTTGAAAATAAATGAAAAAATACTTGAAAGCAAATCGCATATTATATATAATGACGATTAGTAAACTTATTGAATTGAAGGAGTTATCAAATGGCAAAAGAAAAATTTGAAAGATCCAAACCGCATGTAAATATTGGAACCATCGGTCACGTTGACCACGGTAAAACCACCTTGACC
>CACZTE010000066.1 GCA_902784045.1 uncultured Eubacterium sp.
CCTTTGTTTTTTTGTTCGTACACGCGGTTTTAAGGATTGAGACAAGGTTGAAAATGTGTTTATTTCAAAAATAAAATATGCTATAATGATAATGGATAGAATCGCACTTAATTCACAGCGTCTTTTAAACCGCAAGCATCGGCTGCCAATCAAGACGCGCTTTTTGATAGAATGTATACGCGCTTTTCGCGCGGGAAGGGAAGTTTTATGTCTATTACTGTTTTGGTCGGCGCTCAGTGGGGCGACGAAGGAAAAGGCAAGATTATTGACTATCTGGCGGAAAAACAGGATTTGGTCGTACGCTTTCAAGGCGGCGACAATGCCGGACATACTGTCATTAACGACAAGGGTGTTTTTAAAATGCATCTTGTCCCCAGCGGTATCTTTAATGAACACGGCGCTTGTCTGATCGGAACGGGAACCGTGATTAATCCCGATGTGCTCATGGCCGAAATGGCGGAAATCGAAGCCGGCGGCGTGGATGTAAGCCGATTATATATTTCTGGCAAAGCTCACATTTTGATGCCCTATCATCAGGAACTGGACGCGCTGATGGAAGCCGCCGGCGGCATCGGCACCACTAAACGCGGTATCGGCGTGGCTTACGCTTTCAAAATGCTCCGTAAAAATCTCCGGATGGAGGATTTGTTCGATTTGGAAAAAGCGAACGCTAAGATGGAGTCTTACCTTGGCGTTGTGAACAATATGCTTGCCGCCTATAATGCGGCGCCGGTGGATATGGCGCAAGTGCGCGAGAAACTTTCGACATGGGCGGCGTTTTTTACGCCGAGAATCGTCGAGCCCATTTCTTTTGTTCACAAGTATATCAACGAAGATAAAAATATGCTTTTCGAAGGGCAGTTAGCTGCCATGAAAGACATCGATCAGGGTATATATCCCTATGTCACATCCTCCTGCCCGTCGGCTGCTTACGCCGCGGTCTCCGGCGGTTTCCCCGCCAAAAAAATCGACAAAGTCATCGGCGTCGCCAAGGCTTTTTCCTCTGCCGTTGGCGACGGACCTTTTCCCACTGAAGATCCCGACAACGCGCAAATGGCCATCATTCGCGGGAAGGGCGACAAACCCGACGATGAATTCGGCGCCCGCACCGGACGTTCCCGCAGACTCGGTTGGCTTGATTTGCCCATTCTCCGCTACACGACCATGGTGAACGGCTTTGATGAAATTGCGCTGTGCAAAATCGATAAGCTTGACAAGCTTGAATCCATCAAAGTCTGCGTCGCTTATGAACTGGACGGCAAACGCATCATTGATTTGCCCAGTACCGATGATCTTGAACGGGTCAAGCCGATTTACGAAGAGCTTCCCGGATGGAACGAACCCACCGGCGGAATCCGCAAAATCGCCGATTTGCCCGAAAACGCTAAAGCTTATATTAAGTTCATCGAAGATTATGTCGGCGCGCCGATCAAATATGTCGGCGTCGGACCGGGACGGGAAGATTTGGCTGTTCTTTAAACCGTATCATCAACATGCATCAGGAAGCGAGAGGTAATTATGTCATATTTTAAAAACGATAAGCGCGCCTACATTTTGCTGGCCGACGGCACCGTTTATGAGGGGTATCACTTCGGTGTCGAAGGCACGACCTTTGGCGAGGTGGTGTTCACCACCGGCATGACGGGGTATTTGGAGGTGTTGACCGACCCGTCATATTGCGGACAGATTGTTCTGCAGACCTATCCTTTAATCGGCAATTACGGCGTCAACACCGCGGATATGGAAAGCGAAAAGAGCTGGGTGGCCGGTTATATCGTTAAGGAATGGTGTGAGGAACCATCCAATTTCAGAAACGCGGGAACCATCAACGATTTTTTGGTTTCTCAAAAGGTTGTCGGCATTTGGGGCGTTGACACCAGAGCCATAACCCGCCGGATTCGCGAATACGGCACCGTCGGCGGATGTATTACCACGGAAAACGTCTATGATAAGAAGGATGAACTCCTTGCAGCCATCAAAGCCAACCGCGTTGAAAAACCAGTGCAGGCCGTCACCTGCACCGAAAAGGGTTGGTATTACACCCGGGAAAATCGAGCTAATCACGTCGCGCTGATGGATTACGGCTATAAGCACAATATCCTGCACAAGCTTTTGGAATTCGGTTGTAATGTCACGGTCATGCCCGCCAATTCGGACATCAACGACATCAGACGGCTGAATCCCGACGGCATTATGCTCTCCAACGGCCCCGGAGATCCGATGGACAATCCGGAAATCATTGAAAACATAAAAGATTTTATTGATTACGGCAAACCGATTTTCGGCATTTGTCTCGGCCATCAATTACTTGCCATCGCCCGCGGCGCCAAAACCGTCAAACTCAAATATGGTCATCGGGGACTCAATCAGCCCGTCAAAGACTTGGACCGCGACCGGGTTTATATCACCAGTCAAAATCATGGATACGCTGTGGTGTCGGACAGTCTGCCCGAAGGCGCCGGCCGCGTGACCCACGTCAATGTCAATGACGGCACCTGCGAAGGCATCGATTATCCCGATATTCATGCCTTTACCGTGCAATTTCACCCCGAAGCCAGCGCAGGCCCCAACGACACCGGCTATCTGTTTGAAAAATTCTGTGATTTAATGGAAAGGGGACAACAAGGATGCCTCTAGCAAAAGATCTTAAAAAAGTACTCGTCATCGGCTCCGGACCCATTGTCATCGGACAGGCGGCGGAATTTGATTACGCCGGCACCCAGGCATGTAAGGCGCTGCGCGCCGCTGGCCTCAATGTTGTACTGATTAACTCCAATCCCGCGACCATCATGACCGACAAGGCCATGGCCGACGAGATTTATATCGAACCGCTGACCTTAGATGTTGTCAAACGCGTTATCATTAAAGAAAAGCCAGATGGCATTCTCTCAACTTTGGGCGGTCAAACGGGCTTAAACTTGTCCATGCAGCTGGCGAAGGAAGGCTTCCTTGAAGAGCACGGCGTGAGACTTTTGGGTGCTGATGTCGACACCATCGATATGGCCGAGGACAGACAATCCTTTAAAGACGCTATGCGCTCCATCGGCGAGCCCACCATACCCTCCAAAGTGGTGGAGAGTGTCAAAGACGCTGTGGAATTCGCAGACCGCATCGGTTATCCCGTCATTGTGCGCCCTGCTTTTACCTTAGGCGGAACCGGCGGCGGCATCGCGAACAACGCCGAAGAACTCGACCATATCGCGACGAGAGGCCTTCGCTTATCCCCGATTCATCAGGTGCTCATCGAGCGCGGTATCGCCGGATGGAAAGAAATCGAATTTGAAGTGATGCGCGACGGCAAAGGCAATGTCATCACCGTTTGCTCCATGGAAAACTTTGACCCCGTGGGCATTCATACTGGCGATTCCATCGTCGTCGCACCCTGCCAGACCTTATCCGATAAAGAATACCAGATGCTTCGCACCTCGGCGCTGAAAATCATCTCAACCTTGGGCGTCGAAGGAGGCTGCAACTGTCAGTTTGCCCTCGATCCTGAAAACTTTAATTACGCCGTCATCGAAGTCAATCCCCGGGTGTCCCGCTCGTCGGCGCTGGCTTCCAAAGCGACGGGTTATCCCATCGCCAAAATGGCGTCGCTCATTGCCGTGGGCTTTAGCCTCGATGAAATTGTCAATGACATCACCGGCAAGACAACTGCCTGTTTTGAGCCCGTGATTGACTACATTGTCGTCAAGTTCCCGCGCTGGCCCTTTGACAAATTTGTTTATGCTCAGCGCACACTCGGCACTCAGATGAAAGCCACCGGCGAAATCATGGCCATCGGCAACAGCTTTGAACACGCGATGATGAAAGCCGTCCGCTCTATTGAACTGGGATTTGATACGCTTTCCGTGGATAAATACCGCATGGCTTCCGACGCGGAAATCATGGAAGCGATGGCCAGAAAAGACGACGAACGCTGTTTTGTGGTCTATGAAGCCCTTTACCGCGGCATGTCCATCGACGATATCAACCGGACCACGATGATTGATCATTGGTTCCTCGACAAGCTCCGCCATGTGGCGGTTATCGAACACGATCTAACCGAAAAAGGTCTCAACGCCGAAAGACTTCACGTTGCCCGCGAACTGGGATTTTTGGATTCCACCATCGCCCGGCTGACGGGATATGAATACGATAAAGAAACCTGCAAGATCATTCTTCCTGATGATTTTGAGGATGAGTTTAGCGACGCGCCTTACGCGTCCTACAAAATGGTCGATACCTGCGCTGGCGAGTTTAAAGCGGAAACACCGTATTTCTATTCCACCCGCGACTTGGAAAACGAAGCGGAACTGTTTTTGGAAGAACATCAAGACGACAAAAAACGGGTTCTCGTCTTTGGCTCCGGCCCCATCCGCATCGGTCAGGGCATCGAATTTGACTATTGCTCCGTCCATTGCGCCTGGGCGCTTCGCGAGCTTGGCTACGAAGCCATTATCATCAATAACAATCCCGAAACGGTATCCACCGATTTTGACACGTCGGATCGCCTTTATTTCGAACCGCTGACCGCGGAGGATGTGCGCGCCGTCGTCGAAACGGAAGATCCCATCGGCGCCATTGTGCAGTTCGGCGGTCAAACGGCCATCAAACTCACCCAGCATCTTCAGGAAATCAAGGTACCCATCATCGGTACTGATCCTACTTATATCGACGCCGCCGAGGACCGCGAACGCTTTGACGAAGTCCTGGAAGCCTGCGGCATACCGCGTCCCAAAGGCGATACGGTCTTCACCTGTGAGGAAGCCATCACCGTGGCGGGTCGTCTGGGCTATCCGGTGTTGCTACGCCCATCTTATGTGCTCGGGGGTCAGAATATGATTATTGCCCACAATGACGATGATGTGCGCGAATATATGGGGATTATCACTTCTCATGAAATCACAAATCCCGTCCTCGTCGACAAATATTTGATGGGGAAAGAAGTAGAAGTTGACGCGATTTGCGACGGTACCGATTTCCTTATTCCCGGAATCATGGAACATATCGAAAAGGCCGGAGTTCATTCAGGAGACTCTATCTCTGTCTATCCCCCGCAGACGCTCAGTGACACCGTCAAGGAGACCATTATCGATTATACCGGCAAGCTCGCCAAGGCGCTGCACGTCATCGGCCTAGTCAATATTCAATATGTGGTTTATGACGACACAGTCTATGTCATCGAAGTCAATCCTCGTTCCAGTCGGACGGTGCCCTATATTTCAAAAGTGACCGATATTCCGATGGTCGACTTGGCCACGCGCATTATGATGGGTGAAAGCCTGGCGGAGATGGGTTATGCCTCCGGCTTGCATCCCAGCAAAGATCACGTAGCTGTGAAAGTACCGGTGTTCTCCTTCTCCAAACTGGAAGATGTGGATACCCAACTGGGGCCTGAAATGAAATCCACCGGCGAAGTGCTTGGCGTTGCCACCAATTTCGGCGATGCAGTATATAAAGGCCTTGTGGCCGCCGGCAACGACATGGCCCGTAAAGGCGGCGTGCTCATCACTGTGCGCGACCGGGATAAAGAAGAAGCTTGCGCCATCGCCAAACGCTTCCATGATATGGGCTTTGTCGTTTACGCCACCGCCGGGACAGCAAAGGCGCTGCATGACTATGGCGTTCCTGCCCATATGGTGCGCAGAATTTCCGAAGCCAAGCCCAACATCGGTGATCTTTTGGAAAACCGTGAAGTCCACTATGTTATCTCCACCTCCGCCACTGGCCGTCAGCCTCATCGGGATTCAGTGCGCATGCGCAGAAAAACTGTTGAAAGCTCCATCAGTTTGATTACTGCCCTGGATACGGCAAGAGCCTTGCTCGGTTGTTTGGAATCCGACCGCACCCTGGCGGAAATTCCGCTGATTAATATCAATACGATTTAACGGAGCTGTCCTCCGACATCGGGTGATGAAAATCATTATTATTCCAGCGCAGTAGTCAATAGACCGCTGCGCTTTTTGGAATGTGCCATTCCAAAACCTAAGGTTTGATTAAATTTTGACCGCTTTGATGATTTGTCATTTATCACCCCATAGTAGCATGGCTTTTTTTCGAATATAATAAATAGAATCCCTTATCAATCAGCAAATGTAGACGGAAGGAAATAGCAATGAAAAATTATCGGTACCTGATTATGGTTATATGTTTGACATTGGCATTTTTGCTGGTGTCGGGCGCAACCCTTGCCGAGGATATACCCGATTTATCATCCTCAAATGGAAAAACAGCGGTTACATCAACCGGCGAAACGCCGGATGTCAATTTAAACGGTCCTGCTGACAATCGGGTTGTGGTTGTATATGAAGAAGGCGCGGATATCGCTGATCTGCATCTCAATGAGGAGACGGTGGCCGCGGCATCGTCTGTTACGTCAGAAGTTGATTTAATACAGCCGAAAGAAGGACAAAGCGCTGAAGCGTTGGCTGCGGCCATTAACCGCAACGATAAGGTCGAATCGGCCTTTGTGGACGCGGATATCCCTGTTTTGGGCCTTCCCAATGACAAAGAACTGTCCTACACGCTGGGAAATACCCGTGCAGACGCGGTTTACACGCAAACCAACGCGCAGGCCACCTGGAATCAGGTGAGTGGCGACGACGCGGTGAAAGTGGCTGTCATCGACACGGGATGTCTGACGAAGCATGAGGATTTGACGGGACGAACCGACGCGGTGATTGATTATTTCAGTAATAGCACGGACTATCCCAAATACAGCGCCTATCCTGGAGATGATCTGGCATATCATGGTACGCGGGTCTGCGGTATTCTCGGCGCGACGGCCAATAACAGTGTCGGCATCGCTGGTGTCACCGGAACTGCCAATGTGCGCATCGTGCCCTACCGCGTCGGCGGCACATACAATGGCGATTCCAACTTAAAACTTTTCGCCATCGTCGCGGCCCTTAAAGACATTGCGAAAAATGAGGACATCCGCGTTGTCAATATGTCTTTCGGCATTGTCCAGAGCAGCAGCACGCAGGCTTCCATCAACGTCATGTCCGATTATGTCAAACAATGCGTGGATGCCGGCAAGATCATGGTGGCTGCCGCCGGCAATCACGGCGCGAGCAGCAACGCCCTGTGTTATCCCGCGGCCAATGACGGCGTCATCGGGGTCGGCGCGTTGTCATGCAATTATTCGGGGAGTTCATCAACGCCGGTCATTTCAAAATACGGCAGTTCCGCGGCCAACGCCTCGGTTGACGTTTCTGCGCCGGGTGAAAATGTGCGCAGCACCTACACCTACAGCAGCACTTTCGGCACGTCTACCTATGACAGCGCCAGCGGAACGTCCTTTGCCACGCCCATTGTCTCCGGAGAAGCGGCCATGCTCCTCGCGGCGAATCCCGATTTAACCGCGGCGGAAGTGGAGCAAGTCATAGAAAGTACCGCCAAAGATCTCGGCAATGCCGGCAGAGACGACGCTTTCGGTTACGGCATTGTCCAATTTGACAAAGCCCTTAATCAGGTAAAAAAGGTACCCGTTGATCCGACGCCGGATTTGTATCGAGTCACACCGCAAACAGCGGCTTATACTGGAAAGCCTGTGAGCATCACGGTTGACAAAACCAACGCGGCTGCCGGAGATGTGGTTAAAACCATCATCACCGACGCGTCTGGCAAGATTGTGACGGCGCCTGTTGAAATCGGGACGTACACAGTCAGCATTGACACCGCTGCCAACATATCTTACAACGCGGCGTCAGGTCTTGTGGTCGGAAGTATCGCAGTGAAAGATCCCGAGGAAATCATTCCGTCTGTGTATTACCGCACCCATGTTGAAAACATTGGTTGGCAGAATTATGTGAAGGATGGGGAAATGGCAGGTACTTCCGGTAAATCGCTTCGTCTTGAAGCCATGAACATCAAGCTTGATGGACAAGCTTTTTCCGGCAATATTGAATACCGCACCCATATCCAAAATATCGGTTGGGAAACATCGTGGAAATACAATGACGCTATGAGCGGTACCAGCAATCAAAGTCTGAGACTGGAAGCCATGCAGATTCGCCTGACCGGTGAGATGACTCAAAAATTCGATGTGTATTACCGCGTGCACGCGCAAAATTTCGGCTGGCTGGACTGGGCCAAAAACGGAGAGGAATCCGGAACCGCCGGCTTTGGATACCGATTGGAGGGCATGCAAATCGTCTTGGTGAAAAAAGGTGAAAGCCTGCCGGAAATAAGTCCGACGAGCCGGGATGACAGAGCCTATGTCGTTCAGGGTGAGGAAAATATTCATCCCGGCAATTTGATTGCCTATCAAAATCATGTGCAGAACATCGGTTGGCAGCCCTACATGGTTGACGGCGTGACTGCCGGAACAAGCGGACAAAGTTTACGTCTGGAATCGATGCGCATCAAACTTAACCGTCCCGCGTACACTGGCAGTGTTGAATACCGTACCCATATTCAAAATATCGGCTGGGAAAACGAATGGAAAAAAGACGGTGAAATGAGCGGAACCAGTGGCAGAAGTCTCCGCCTTGAAGCGATGCAGGTGCGTCTGACCGGTGAAATGGCAGATCATTATGATGTGTATTACCGCGTGCACGCGCAAAATTTCGGCTGGCTGAATTGGGCCAAAAACGGAGAAGAATCCGGAACCGCAGGCTTTGGTTACAGACTGGAAGCGATGCAAATGGTTTTGGTTCCCAAAGGGCAGGCGTTGGGATCATACAACCCGGCGTGCGATCGGAACGAAGCGTTTGTGCAATTGACAAAAGATTTAGCGATTAGCATGGCGCGGGCCAATGGATATGATCAAATTTATGAGGGTACCCTTAAATTCTGTGCGACTCCTTCTCAGGTAAAAACGTTATTTGCTTCGGAAAGTTGGTGGACAGAGTGGATTACTGAGCAACCTGATAGTTATTATTATTCCAATGCTGAAATACATAACCTCCCATTTCCGATATTGTGTTTAGATAGAGAAACAACTGTCATGTCAAACTCTTTTGGTCGCCCAGGTGTACGTGCTCGTAGGACTAAATTTCTTTATTTTCCTGAGAATAAAGACAGTTGGCGATCCTATAATGGTAAGCGCATGGTCATTGCCTACCATTCCGACAAGGCGAAAGTGCCGACAGTAGCATTTCTCCCGGGGGATATGCCTTACGCTTTTGGCGCGATGATAGTCTGGGTTGATTAACGGAGTTAATGTTGAAAATCAATCGGATAAAAAGTCCCAGAATGTCCTGAATGGCGGCTATCGGCGCGCAGCGCGAAACAATCCGTTGAATCAATATTATTAAACTGTTTTTATGAAGCGGCAGATGATTCTGCCGTTTTTTTAAAGGAGATTCTTCAACGAAACATCAAGTACTAATGATATAATATGTCCAGAATAAAA
>CACZTE010000067.1 GCA_902784045.1 uncultured Eubacterium sp.
CCTGATTTATCTCGCGGTGTGGCGCATTATCCACAATCCCGGCATTTCCAAGATCTCTTCGGCACTGCTCATCAGCATCGCCATGATCGCGGCGATTATTATCGGAGATCTCTTTGCCGCCGGGGAAGTGGCGTTTATCATGGCTATCGGCGCCATTTTGGAAGACAAAACAACGGAACACGCCGAAAAGGGACTGAAAAAACTCATCAGTTTAAAACCTCGGGAAGCCGGCTTGGTTGACGGTGATGCCGTCGTCAAAGTCGATGTCAAAGACCTTGTTCCCGGCAATATCATTCGCGTGCTTCCCGGAGAAACCGTGCCTGCCGATGGTGTCATCATTGCCGGTAATTCTTCGGTGGATGAATCGGTCATGACCGGCGAATCACTGCCCGTGGACAAATCCGAAGGGGATAAAGTCTATTGCGGCACCGCCAACCGTTTCGGCGCGATGGATGTGCGCGTGACTCACAGCGATGATCAATCCTCGCTGGAAAAAATGATCAAGATGGTGACCGACGCGGCCAAAGAAAAAGCGCCCATCGCCAGGATTGCCGACGTGGCGGCCAGCTATCTGGTGCCCATTGCCCTTGGTATTGCCATCATTGGTTATTTCGCGACGGGAGATATCGTCCGCGCCGTGACCATTCTGGTTGTCTTCTGTCCCTGCGCTTTGGTTCTCGCCACGCCGACAGCCGTGATGGCAGGGATCGGTCAAGCCACCAAAAACGGCGTTGTTATTCGATCTGGCGAAGCTCTGGAAACCATGGGAAAAGTCGATACGGTCTGCTTTGACAAAACGGGGACCCTCACTATGGGAAAACTTTCCGTGGCGGACATCATTCCTTTGGATGAAAAAGTGACGGATGACGAACTATTGGCTCTTTGCGCTTCCGGCGAACGCTTCAGCGAGCATCCTTTGGCCAAGGCCGTGGTGGCCGACGCCGAAGCCAAAGAACTGGCCATCCCTTCCGCTTCGGATTTTGTCATGGATCCCGGCGGCGGCATTCGTGTCAAGGCGGAGGGCGAACAACTCTTTTGCGGAAATATCAAATATATTCAAAACCAAGGCATTGCCGTCAGCGGCGAATTGACGGCCAAAGCCGAGACTTTAAGCGTCGAAGGCAAGGCGCTCATCGTCATTGCCAAAGACGAAAAAGTCATCGGACTCATTGCCCTTTCCGATTCGCTCAGAGATGACGCGGCCTCTGTTGTCGAACGCCTCAAAAAACAAAATGTGACGCCGGTTTTGCTCACAGGGGACAACAGCGCGGCGGCCGGTTATATCGCCCGGGCCGCGGGCATTGAGGAAGTGCGTGCCGAATGTCTGCCAGAAGACAAAGTCGCGGCCATTAAAGCCCTTCAACAGGAAGAGCACAAAGTCTGCATGGTCGGTGACGGCGTCAACGACGCGCCGGCCCTCAAAACCGCCGATATCGGCGTAGCCATGGGCGGCATGGGCTCGGATGTCGCGCAGGAAGCGGCGGGGGCTGTGCTGATGGGCGACGATATTGACAAACTGCCCTATCTCAAAAAACTTGCGGTAACCACTGTCGGCACCATCAAATTTTCCATTGGCTTATCGCTGGTCATCAATGCCATTGCCATTGCGCTCTCACTGATGGGTATGCTGACGCCCACCACCGGCGCCCTGTGGCACAATTGCGGTTCGTGCTTTGTCGTGCTTTTGGCGGCGCTGCTCTACGACAGAAAAATCGAGGCATAAACATGAAAGCGGGAAAAGATACAGCCGTTCATCTCGAGACGGGAAATATTGGCTTAACACTTTTACGATTTGCGCTGCCTATCTTTTTCATGCAGATGTTATCCCAATGTTATCACATTGCGGACAGCGTTGTTGTCGGGCGGTTTTGCGAGAGCGGCGCGTTGGCCGGCGTGGGTGTCGCCTCGCTTCTTCTCTCCGTGATGATTAATTTCTTCCTGGGATTCGGCGTCGGCATCAGTTCACTGACGGCCAAATATTTCGAGAAACGGGATGATGACAAGCTCAAGAAAGTCATCAATACATCCTTGTATGTCGCGATTGGCTTCGGCATTGTGCTCACCGTTTTGATTTTCGTTTTCGGAGAGACATTTATGCGCGCCCTGTCCTGCCCGGAAGAAGTCATCCATATTGGAACGGCCTATTTACGCGTGAGCGCCATAGGACTTACGGCGCAATTGTTTTATAACGTGTCCGAAGCTATGTTGCGCGCGCTGGGCGCCACCAGATCGCCCTTTTTGTTTTTGTTTTTTTCGTCGGCGTTAAATATCGCTCTTGATATTTTGGCCGTTGCTTTTTTTGGCTTCGGCGTCATCGGCGCAGCGGTTGCCACCGTCATCAGTCAGTGGGCCGCCGCCTTGATGATGGGCTTTAAAATTTGCGGAATGAAAAATGACTATTGCTTTGAGCCTTTCGGCGGATATGTCTGTTCCAGAGCTCTTCGTGATATTTTAAAAATCGGCCTGCCCTCCGGCCTTCAAGCCTTTTTCATGAGCGTGTCTTCACTTTTGATTCAGGTCAGTATTAACGGTTTCGGCGTAGCAGCCGCTTCCGGCATGATTGTGTATGCCCGGGTGGAGGGGTTTCTCTATTATCCCGCTTTTGCTTACGGTATGGCACTGACAGGATTTGTCGGGCAAAATTTGGGGAGCGGAGCCTACGACCGCATTAAGCAGAGCGTGAAAATCAGCAATCGAACTTTAACTGTTTTTACGGTTGCCGCGGGAATCGTGTTTATGATTTTCGTCCGTCCCATCCTTTCGATATTTACCACAGACGCCGCGATTATCGAAAACGGCGCGATGGCTGTGTTTTATACTTTTCCCTTCTATTTTATCTACGCGATCAATCAGGTGTATATCGGAGGCTTAAAAGGCCTTGGCGATACGGTACGCCTGATGATTTACACTGTCATTTGCTATTGCTTTATCCGCGTCGGATGGTGCATGTTGATTTTGCCGGTATGGCACGATATGCGCGTGATTTATTTAGCTTATGTGATCAGTTGGATTGTCATGGCCATTTGCCTGAGAAGACAATACTTGGGACGTATCACGCATTTTAATCATCATGTCGATTGTCCGGAAAAGAAGCCCTCGTCATTGACGATTCAGGAAGGATAAGGGGATTAAGACCCCGCAATTTTCCGGTTTTTGCCTTCAAAATAATATTTTAGTGCGCCCTTCGCGTAAGAGCGCGCTTTTTATGTAAAGGCGCCGGCCCTTTTTTCTTTTTCTTATCCGAAGGAGAGATAAATTTGCATGGACAGAAGGGCGGCAGGTGTTGTATTATAAAAGAATCTCAAAAACCACCAAATCGACGGAAGGGAAGGAGCATGAAACCAACCAAAACAATCATTTTGGCGGGAGGCAAGGGAACGCGCATGCATTCCGAATTGCCGAAAGTCTGTCATGAAATTTGCGGAAAGCCTTTGGTCTCTCACGTCATTGCCGCCAATGAAGCGGCTGGCGTTTCGGATATCGCTGTCATCGTGGGCTACAGAGCCGAGCTGGTCAAGGCCGTTTTGCCGGAGAGCGTCCGCACTTATCTGCAATCGGAGCAACTGGGCACCGGACACGCCGTCATGCAGGCATTGCCTTTTATTGAAAATTTTGACGGCAATGTGCTGGTACTCATGGGTGACGCGCCCATGATTCGCGCGGAGACGCTAAAAGGTCTGATCACCGCGAGAGAAGCAGGCAATTTCGGAGCCGTTGTGCTGTCCGCCCGCTTTGACGACCCGACGGGATACGGACGCATGGTAAAAGACGGAGACGAACTCATCAAAATCGTTGAAGAAAAAGACGCGTCGCCTGAGGAAAAAACCATTCACGAAATCAATTCCGGCATGTATTGCTTTGACGCCAAGGCCCTTGTCTCGGTTTTATCCAAAATCACACCCCAAAACGCGCAGGGTGAATATTATCTCACCGATACCATAGAGCTGCTTCGCGAAGCCGGCCTTGCCGTGGGAACCTATCCCACCGATGATCCCGAAGATCTGGCGGCCGTCAACAATCCTGAACAGCTGGCTGAATGTGAAAGGCTGATGAAAAAACGCCTGGACAAACAGGTATCATCCTGAATACCAGATTCATCCAAGCATTGCGGCTCACGCGCCGATAGACGCCTTAAAAACCGCATTTTCAAAAACTGGCGGAATGAAAAGCTTGCTATTGGCGGGAAAATAATTTATCATCATTCTATCAATGATTCAATGGACTGCTTTCGATCAAAATCGAAAAAAGCAATCCGCGCAGGCGATTGCCGCCTGAATGATTCAATCGTAAAAAAGGGAGGGAATTTATGGACGGAAAGTATAACGGCATTAAAATTTTATCTGGAAATTCCAATCGAAAACTTGCCCAGGATATCGCGGACTATTTGGAAGTGCCGATGTGTCACGCCGATGTTTTGCATTTCAGCGACGGGGAAATTGGACTGAATGTATACGAATCGGTGCGCGGCGCCGATGTCTACATTGTGCAGTCGACGAGCTATCCCTGCAACGATAATTTTATGGAACTGCTCATCATGATCGACGCCATGAAGAGAGCCTCCGCCGGACGCATCACCGCGGTCATGCCCTATTACGGCTATGCCCGTCAGGACCGCAAAGCCAAATCCCGCGATCCCATTACGGCAAAACTGGTTGCCAATTTGCTGACCACCGCCGGTGCGGACCGCGTCATCACCATGGATTTGCATTCACCGCAAATTCAAGGTTTCTTTGATATTCCCCTCGATCACCTGACGGGTATGAATATTATAACCGACTATTTTGCAAGACTGCATCTGGATGATATGGTTGTCGTCTCTCCGGACGCCGGCTCCGTCAAGCGCACGCGAAAACTCGCCCGCGCCTTAGGCTGTCCCTTCGCCATTCTGGATAAAGAACGCCCGCGCCCCAATCAGGCGGAAATCCTCAATGTTATCGGTGAAGTCAAAGGCAAAAACTGCATCATGGTTGACGATATGATCGACACCGCCGGCACCATTTGCGGCGGCGCCAACGCTGTTATCAAAATGGGTGCCAAATCGGTTCACGCCGCCTGCACCCACGGTGTGTTTTCCGGCGCGGCCATCGAACGCATTCAGGAATCGGCTATCACTGAGCTCGTCACTTTGGACACCCTCGATATTCCCCAGGAAAAACGAATCGACAAAATCAAAATATTAAGCACAGGTAATCTCTTCGGCCGAGCCATTGACTATGTCCATTTCGGCAGATCATTAAGCAAACTGTTTCTGGAGCGTTACAATTAATGATTGTGATTGTCGGACTTGGAAATTTCGGAGAAAAATACGCGCGCACCCGGCATAACGTCGGTTTTATGACTGTCGACGCCATCGCCCGCAAAAAAGGCATAATGTCCTGGAAAAAAGAATGCCGGGGATTAACCGCGTCATTCTTTGAGGGCGGGCAAAAAATCATGCTGGTCAAACCCCAGACCTATATGAATTTAAGCGGCGAATGTGTCGGCGCGATTGCCGATTATTACGATGTGGATCCCGAAGACATTGTGGTTATCTACGATGATGTCGATCTGCCGCCGGGCACGCTGCGCGTCCGCAAAAAAGGCGGACCCGGAACCCATAACGGCATGCGCTCGGTGGTCATGCATTTGGCAACCACCGATTTTCCTCGGATTCGCATCGGCATCGGACAGGCGCCGCCGATGTGGAATTTGGCTGATTATGTTCTCGCCGGGCTTTCCGAAGCGGATCAAAAGCTTTTTGCCGATACCTGTGAAAAGGCGGCGGATGCCGCCCTAAGCATCGCGGCCAACGGCATCGAGGCCACCATGAACAATGTTAATCGGAAAGAAAGAAAAGAAAAAAGAGAAGAGAAAGGGGACAATAATAGATGACTGATCTCATTTCGGAATTATTTGAGTCCGGGCTTTTTGCTGATATTGAAAAGGCGCTTCTGGCCGGACGTAAAATCAACCTTTCAAACGTGCAAAGCGGTTTGGAAGGTTTTTTGGCGTTGGGTACTTTTAACCGCCTGAAGAAAACAATGCTTTATCTGGCGCCTACCGATCAAGACGCATTAAACATTTCAAAAAAATTCGCAAAATATGATCCGAAGCATGTCTGTTATTATCCGGCGGAGCCGGCCCATGCCTATTTTTCCGACGCGGTCAGCAGGGATATCCCATATCAGCGGGTGGATACGCTGATGCGTTTGATTTCCGACGATGACATGATTGCCATTACAACTCCGGAAGCCCTCCTAAAAAAAATCAAACCGCCGGAGCGTTTCGCCAAATCCGCTGTTGTGCTTCAATCTGGAGATACCATTGATCCTGAAGTCCTGGTCGGGCGCCTGACCGATATGGGTTTTGAGCGTCTGCCGGAAATTGAAAGCAAAGGACAGGTTGCCAGACGCGGCGAGATCGTCGATGTTTTTCCGCCGTCGTCCGACACGGCCTACCGTCTAGATTTTTTCGATGATGAAATTGAAAGTATCTGCACTTTGGACACCTATACCCAGCGCAGCGGTGAACCGGCGCAAACGCTGCGGATTCTTCCTGTGTCTGAGGACACGCTGACCAAATCTGAGCGGGAAATGGCCTTGGACAAAATCAAAGCGCGTTACGATGAACGGGGATTATACGCCGAGCTCATGGCGGGACTGGATATCATCAGTCCCGAGCAGGATACCGTTTTGACGGCTTTTTGCGATGCTGACAGCGACTTTACCCGCTATCTGCCAAAAGACAGCGTTGTCTTTTGGGATAATCCCGCGGTCTGCGAACAAAATACCGCGCGTTTTGAGGAAAAAACCAAAGAAGATTATCAAAAGCTGATCGAATCCGGTTATCGTTTTCCGGAAGAAATGGACCGACTGATCAGTTTTAAGACGCTGTCGGAAAATCTCAGCTCTTTCTCTCAAATCGCTTGTTCGCTTTTCAACGCGCCGAATCCCAAGGACGATTCGACGTTCAATCTGGATTTAAACGCGCGGGATATCGAAAACTTCGCCGGACGGATTCCCTATTTTATCGGCTATGTCAAACGTCATTTGGACGCCGGCCATCAGGTTGTGATTTGCTGCCGTTCAAAAAAAACCATGGCAAATATGCAAAGCCTTCTCGACGAGCATCAGCTTCATTCTCCCGATTTGCGCTTGACTTATCCGGAAATCATATCGGGTTTTGAACTTGAGGATTACGGCTTGGTCATCATTAATGAGTCGGATGTCTTTAAGCAAAAACGCGCGCGCAAAGTCAGACGCAAAAAAGATTCCAAGCGCATCGATAGTTTTACCGCGCTGAAAATCGGAGATTATGTCGTGCATGATGTTCACGGTATCGGCGTTTACCGCGGCATTTCAAAAATGCGCGCCGCCGGTAAAACCCGGGACATGATGGTCATCGAGTATTTCGGGGAAGACAAGCTGTATATTCCCATCGAGCAGATGAACACCATTTCGGCCTATATCGGCACAGGAGGCGACCGCAAACCGAAAATCAACAACCTCAACCGCGGGGATTGGCAGCGAACCAAAGCCAAAGCAAAAGCGGCGGCGGCTGAAATCGCCAAGGATTTGGTCAAGCTTTATGCCGAACGCAGCAAAACCAAAGGCTTTGCTTTCGGGCCCGATACGGAATGGCAGGAAGAATTTGATAATGATTTTCCCTATGTCGAGACAGACGATCAGCTAAAGAGCATCGCCGAAATCAAACACGACATGGAAAAACAGCAGCCCATGGACAGATTGTTATGCGGAGATGTGGGTTACGGCAAAACCGAAGTGGCGATGCGCGCGGCTTTTAAAGCCGTGATGGCGGGCAAGCAGGTGGCGATGCTCGCGCCGACGACGATTTTAGCCGAGCAGCACGAAAAAACCTTCAAGGAGCGTTTTTCAAAATTCCCTGTCAAAATTGAATCAATCAG
>CACZTE010000068.1 GCA_902784045.1 uncultured Eubacterium sp.
AACAGGATGCGCGTCACAGAGGCGTGAATTCCATCGGCGCCGCGACAAGTTTGAACCGCGCGGGCTCACAGGCTATGTTGAACAAGCTCGGGTATGAAAAATCCGCTTTCTGGTTTCACAAGAAGTTTTCAGTTAAATGAGCATCCAAATCTATGATTTGGCACATGTGAACTTACCCTGCAAAGCGAGTGGACTGGAAGAGACGGCGTAATTAGAGAGAAAAAAGCTTTTGAAGGGAGACGATGATGCATTCGCTGTCATGCTTTGAAGGACATTATCCAATTAAAACACTTTATACCGATAACGAAGCCTGGCAGCGCTGCAAGGGTTGGCAAGATTCGGAGCGGCGGAAGGCTGTGTTGCAGGATTATCTGCACGTGCCCTTAAAGCAGGTGATCTATGCTCAAGAGACACACTCGAGCAGTGTTTTTACCGTTTCGTCCAAAACCGTCAAAAACCCGGCGGCCAGTGGGAAAACCTGTGTTAAAGCTCCCTCCGGTGAATATGACGCACTGGTAACGGACGTTTCCGGGATTCTGCTTTGCGTCTGGACCGCGGACTGCCTGCCTTTATTTCTTTATGATACCGTAAAACACGTTGCGGCTGTTGCGCATTGCGGCTGGCGGAATCCTCGGCGGGATTGTTCACAACACGATTCGTGCGATGGCTGATTGTTTTGGATCTGACCCTGAACATATTATCGCCGGCTTTGGGCCCGGCATCTGCGGAAAGTGTTATGTGGTCAGTAAAGATCTGTATAAGGCGTTTTCCGGACGGTTTTCCCCGGATGAGATTGAGGACCTCTTCCTTCCGCAACCGAACGAAAAATATTTGCTGGATCTCAGAATGGCGATTAAGTTCGACCTTTGCCGTGAAGGGATTCGTCTGGAAGAAATTTGCGATACAATACTTTGTTCTTATGAATCGGATGCTTACGCGTCTTACCGCAGAAACGGATTCACGGAACCGATTCGACAGACATTGTCGGGAATTGTTCTCCTTTAAACCATATTTGAAAAAGAGGATGATATGAAAAAGCAAAAAAACAGGAAGACGGATAGACTTGTCCGCAATTCCGTCTTAATTGCAGACAGAACAAAAAAGATGGCGCTAACCTATATCGGCAGCACGTTATGCGCGCAGGCCGTCATATTGGTTGATTCTTTGGTTGCCGGCATCAGCATCGGTCCGGAAGCTTTGGCAGCCATCGCAGCGGCCGGTCCTCTGCTGGCCATTGAGCAGATTCTCCACTGCCTGTTGGGCTTTGGCATCGACAAGCTGATGATTCAAGAAATCGGCAAGGGAAACCGGAAAGAAGCGGATCGGATCTTTGGCGCGATTTTAATTACGGTTGCCCTTGCGTATATGTCTGTTTACATTCCGTTGCTGATTTTTGAGCGGCCGTTGATACAATTCGTCATGGGTGATCAACCGCTTGTCGACTTGGTGATTCGCTATACGCAGCCTTTGTTCATCACCGCACCGATTTTTGAGGTGTTTTTGTGTATTGAGCGGGCCTTTCGCGTCGACGGGCGAGTTCAGTTTTTCACCCTTCGCAGCATCATCACCAACATCGCGAACATTTTGTTAGATATCCTGATGGTGTCGGTTTTGAATCTGAATCTGTCCGGGCTTGCATGGTCTTCGGTGATCAGCACCGCCCTTGGCTTTTTGATCACACTCAGTCATTTCTTCAGTTCCCAGAGAACGGTTTCTCCGGATTTTTCTGTGCTCAAATCGAAGAAAGAGATGATTGACTACGTGAAACGCGATATTCATTTGGGAGAATGCGCGACATTGGATGAAGTCATGGACGCTTTGGCACTAAGTCTCCAAACTTCGGCGATTGGTGTTTTGGGCGGCCCGGGCGGTCTGGCAATCTGGGCAGTGTTTAAATCTTTGCGGGGAATTATCCTTTCTTTGGGAAACGGAGTTTCGGCAAGCGTCGCCATTCATGCTGGATGGCTGAACGGAATGGAGGATTACGACGGCGCACGATTCTCGGTCGAGATTGGTGTCGGAATTGCCGTGTCAGCGTCCCTCGGGATAATGTTCATTGTTCATGTCTTTGCCGGAGGCATTGCGGAGCTTTATCATATTGAGCCTGAACTCCGTCCGCTTTGCACCCAGTGTTTGCAAATTGGGAGCCTTGTTTTCACGTCCTTCGGCTTTTTGACGGTCCTAGGCGCCTATTTGCCCGCTGTAAACCGAATGGGACTGACGAATCTGCAGATTATCCTTCAAAAAGGTCTGACTATTATCGCCGCGGGAATCGGTTATAGCGTTGGCATGGTGAATTTTTACGGACTTTATGTGATTGCCCTCTGGATTGCCGCGCTGTTTATGCTGTTTTTATTGTTGCGCGACCGCCACTGGTTCTTACCGAAACGCAATCCGGAAATGATCAA
>CACZTE010000069.1 GCA_902784045.1 uncultured Eubacterium sp.
CGCGTCCGCGTGTTTTCCCGTGTTTTTCGCCGGCGGATACATTTCTTTCGCCTCGGCCAGAGATTTGGCGATGCCCGCGGCCACCACATTGTCGCCGTAATAATCATGTTCCGTCATTCGTTTTTTAATCGCGTATTCCGCGGTCAGCAGAATAGCGATGGCGTCATTGAGGTTTTGTTCCGTTCCGACGCCATGAAGCTTCATACTGCCGAGGCGGAGGGCGACATCGGCGAAGTCGGATTCGTCAATCCCCTTTTCATATAATGATAAGACCTCGTCATACAGCATTTCCACAAGATGATAGGCCGTCTCCGGGCTTTTGATGACGCCGTAACCGTTTTTATACATGTCCGAAAGCTTATAGATGGATTCGTAGAGGCCGTTTGCCGCACCGAAGGTGAAATAGGTCAGCGCCTTATCATATTCCGGCACTCCGTCATTTGTGCGTCCGTAATAATAAATATAGCCCATGGTGTTGGCGTATTGAGGATTTTTTGTCATCTCAAAAAGCTTCTCCGCGTCGTCTCTGGCCGCCATAAAATCCTGCTCAAAGACGGCGTTTCCCGTGTATTTCCCGTAACATCTGATGTGCAGCGCCTGCGGGTTTTCTTTGTCGGCAAGACGGTTAACCCAGGAAATAAAACGATTTTTCTCCGCTTCCGTGGCCTTCGCGATGGTTTTCTCATTATCGAAATAATTGATGAACCCTTCCATCATGAATTGGGGATACGTCCATTTCTCTTTGGGCAGGCTTTGGTTTTTTTGATAACAGGCGATGAAGTCCAGGGCGTCTTTCACGGGCCCTAACTGATCCGCGGGCTCATCTTCATCCATTTCGCAGATTTCGAAAAACAGCGCCGCCAGCAGACGATTCCAAAGGAAAGAGATCACCCCCTTTTGCCCTTTGGGAAATTCATAGTACGGCGTGTTTTCGATGAGACGACATCCTTGTTCCTCATTCAAACATTCTTTCGGTCCGAGGCCTTCATACAGGTTTTCATTGAGCAGATCCCACCACAACAATACATCTCCACAAGTCAGTTTTTTGTCAATGATATTTTCCATTGCCGCCTGCAAATCTTCCGGAGTCATATCGCAAACATCATCGAATGTGATCTTTTCGGCTACACCCGGATACCAGATATCAGATCCGATGTTCTCCATCCGGACAACCTTTCTTAATTCGCAGGTGGTGTAATGTGTTTTATTCATCATATCTACTCCTTGTATATTCTTATTTAACTACGGAAATAACAGTGTCTGTTATCAAATAAGGAATCCTTGGGCAAACATAGTCTATCAAAAATACATCGTCTCGCTAAAAGACGCTTAAGCTCCTGACTGCGCATTTATGGATTGTCGTATTTTTTGGGAATATTAATAAGCCATGAATTACTTCTTGCTTTACACTCCCGATAGTACAAATCACATTCACGCTATCGCGGTATACATTCAGCTTTCAAAAGGGGCCGTCACCGCCACGTTCTCTCCGATGGTCAGAAAGCACAGATAGCATTCCGCCGTCTTTCGTCCGGAAGCCGCCAGCGCTTCGTCATAAAACATCAACTGGGTTTGATAGTGTTCGGTCAGTTTGGCGAGATGCCCACGATTGTTCACCCGGTCTGTTTTATAATCCAAAAGCACCCAGCCTTTTTTATCCTCATCATAAAACACACAATCGATAATCCCCTGGAGAATAATGGTTTTATCAGAAGGCCAGTCTTCCCGGACACGGGACGCCCGTACCCTGAGATTAAAGGGCTGTTCGCGCATGATTTGTTCGGCCGAAAGGAGCCGCCTGCCGATGGATTTGCTTTTTCCCTTTTCAGGAAAGGCGAAAAATTGTGTAATCATCGATATATCAACAAATTCGGCCAAATCCGGTTCCACAATCCGCGCCTTGGTCATTCTGGCGACTTCGGAGGCAACGGTTTCCGCCAACGTGGCATTGTCCCAGGCTCTCGCCAGCGCCGATAAATCGATGCCCTGCATCATGGCGTGCAACGCCGTTCCCAAAGCGGCGGCATCGTATGATGAACCCTCCGCGGATAAAAAAGCGGGTCTGACGATGCGCTCGGGCTCGGCAAAAACGCGCCCTTTTGTAGCCTCTCTAACCCGGGTGACGGAAGTGACGCCCAATTTTCCGGGAAACGCGATCCGCTTGTTTAGATACGCCGGGTTTAAAAGCCGCGCGCACATCGCCTCGTCAATCTTCGTTTTGGTCTCAGTGGGTTGTTCTGCTTTTTCATAATGATCCAATTGATGGCGATAGACGTGAATGGTGTTCCGCTCATCGTTTCGCGCCGCGGTTAGCACCCATTCCATCATGGTGGATGCGTGAGCGATTCGGTAGGGTGAGGCCGGCGTATCTGCCGATTGTTCCAGATCGTCAAAGGTTTTGGCGGTCGCGGTTCCGACGATGTAAAGCCTTGCCATCGCCCGGGTCGCAGCCACATAAAGCAGGCGCATTTCCTCAGACAGAGATTCATTCTGAGCGGTTTTCAGGGCCATTTCGTAAAACGGCGTGCTCATCCGTAAACGACGATTGATATCCGTATATTTAGGCACGATGCCCAAGTCCTTATGATAGATGATCTCTTTGCTGTGATTGTCTTTGTTGATCTTTCTGGCGCAACCGGCGACGAAAACGACGGGAAATTCCAGCCCTTTGCTTTTGTGGATGGTCATCACTCTGACCACGTCATCGCTTTCGCTTAAGGTGTCCGGTTGGGTTTCGTCGAATTTTTGTCTTTGCAAATGACGCACGTATTCTCCAAAACCAAAAACGCCGTACAAGCTGGACGCTTTGTAATCCCTCGCCTGGGCGCAGAGTGTTTTTAAATTCTGCCTGCGCTGAGCGCCGCCGGGCAGGGCGCCCACCGCCGTATAATAGCCGGTTTTCGAGAGGATGTACCATATAAAATCATCCGCCGGCATCATGGTCGAGACTTCTCTCAGACGATTGATCTTTTCAAAAAAACCATCCAGTCTGTTCGCCAGTTCGCCGGGTTCGCATCGCGCTGCGTCCGCCGCCAGGTAAAAGGCACTCTTCGGCGAAAGGACGCGAACACGGGCGATATCCTCAGCGTCAAAACCGCCGATGGGTGAGAGCATCACCGACAGCAGGCTGTAATCGTCGTGGGGATTGTCGAGAAGGGCGATGAGCCGCATCACGGTTTGCACTTCCACCGCATCGAAATAAGAGGCGCCGCCGGAAAAATAGACTGGAATCCCCGCGTCGGAAAGGACTTTTTCGTAGGTTTTCCCATGGCTTTCCACCGAGCGCATCAACACGCCGATGTCTCTGTATCTCAGTTTGCGGGTATGGCCTTCTTTGGCAATGTAGATTGGTTTTCCGATCATCTCGTTAATGGTTTTCGCGATAAATCCCGCTTCCGTTTCATCCAAAGGATCATCTCCAGCCTCAATCAGATGAATCTGTGCCGTGCCGGGATCCCCTCCGACAGGGACGCCGGGATAGAGCCTCGCGCCCTCGTCATAAGCGACTTCTCCGACGGTTTTACTCATCACGCGCTCAAAAATGGCGTTGACGCCGTCAATGACAGCGGTATTACTTCTGAAATTTTTGCTCAAGGTGATCAATCGGGATTTCGGCGCTTCTCCTTTTCCGAAGCGCTCGTATTTCTCCAGAAAAATGGTAGGATCCGCCAGTCTGAAGCGGTAAATACTCTGCTTGACATCCCCGACCATAAAGTAATTATCCTCTCTGACAATCTTGGTGAGAATGGCTTCTTGCAGAGCATTGGTATCCTGGTATTCATCGACGAACACCGCGGTGAAGCGCCTGCGCAAATCCACGGCAACCGCGGGATCGGAGAGGATGGACAGCGCTTTTCGTTCCAGATCGTGAAAATCCAAGACATTCATTTGTTTTTTCAGATCAAAAAACTCGTTCTCAAAAGCGCTAGTGAGGTTGTAGAGATGCCGCATCGGCTCTGCCATCTGACCCTGGCGGGCGAGCATTTTCTCCGCGGACGTAGTGATAACCGCCGGTATTGCTTTTTTTAAGATGTCTTTGGCGGCATCCCGGTACGCTTTGACAGCATTACTTGCCTCTTTATTTTTTCGATTGGCGGGATAGCGTTTAAAACTCAAGTCTTGCAGGGCTTGATAGACCGCGTCGTAGCCTATGGCGCAGGCGTCAATGAGGGTCTCGCTCTGGGCGATTTCGCACTCGATGAGGGCGCTAATTTTTTCAAAGCCTTCGGCGCCATCGCAAAATTCCAACCCAAGGGTCAGTAGGCGACGCGCTTCCAGCGCTTCCGACCGGGCATCTTCGCAAAACATTTTTTCCCAGGATGAGCCGTGAAACGCTTCGACGCTCATCGTCATGCGATTTATGGCGTCCTCAAACCAGGTTTCGGGATCTGCCAAACTCTCTTTAAAATTGTGCATGGCGCCCACCAGCGTTCGAAGGCCCTCATCGCTTCTCGCGTCGGTATAGGCCTCAAGTAGATCAGTAAACGCGGTGTTGCCTTTTTGATAATGGGCCGCATACATCCGGTCAAAGACATTATCCATGGCCTCGTCCTGGAGTTTTTTGGACAGGGCTTCTTTACAAATTCCGAATCCCGCGTCGATATCCGCCAGTTCAAAATAATCGGACACGACGTTTTTGCAAAAGGCGTGAATCGTTGAGATTTCGGCGTCGGAAAGCGCCGCGATCTGACGGGTCAGGTACAGGCGCCTTTCTTCAGACTCGGCCTCCACAGCCGCTTGTTTAAGGGCTTTTCTAAGCCTTTCGCGCATTTCCCCGGCTGCCGCTTTGGTAAAGGTGAGCACCAGGAGCCTGTCGGTGGTGATGCCGTCATCCAAAATCAACCTAAGAATTCGCTCGATTAAAAGGGCTGTCTTTCCGGAGCCCGCTGCCGCCGAGACCAATAGGTTTTCACCTCTGGCGTTAATGGCCGCCGCCTGTTCATTCGTCCATTTCATGACACGCCTCCTCTTCTTTCCCGCTACCTTTTCCTATTTGCGCTTGAGCGGCTTCCATGATGTCCTCTTTTTTGACAGAACTCGGAATCGGGCGGACGCGCTCCGCGTCGATGAGCCCGTCAAAGCCGCAAAGACTTTTGTTGACGCAATACCAACATGGCATCTCACCCCCCGCTTTTTCATAGGGCGCTACGCGGACGTCGCCGTCTGTCATTTCCTTCGCGCCCCTGATAATCATCTGCCTGACATAAGCGGTTAACACATTAAGCTCTTCTAAACACATTTGTGTATCTCTGGCTCTTGGGGAATAGACTTTGCTGGCGGGACTATCGCTCATGGCGTGTTTGAAATCCTCATCTTTGAGATAGACCCCGTTCATGCGATAAAATTGCTCCCTCTGCGCCGCCTCGTCGTCTTCGCTGTTTGCCGCGTTTACCATAGGATCGTCCGCATGAAAATAAAAGGCGCCGCCGGGGACGACAGTTTGATCCACCTCTTGCGCTGAAAGCATCGCCGTGCATTCAGACAGGTAAAAGAGCAGCTGCAGCGCTAAACCGTAATAGATATCCGTTAGGCTGATTGTCTTGTTGCCGGTTTTATAATCGATAATCCTTAAGAAAAGCCGGTCATTGGTTTCGCAAGTGTCCACACGGTCGATTTTTCCCGACACGTGAACGGCTCCGGCTGTTTCCGGAATCTCGATGTTTTCACTGAACCCCAGTTCGCTGGCGTAAAAAGCAAAATCCCCTTCAGCCAGCTGCTGTCTGAGAACTTCAGCGCTGACTCTACTGGTTCTGGCCACGCGCTCACCGCGGTAACGAAAGGCGTCCCGCACATGAAAAAGTCTGTTTTCAGGAAGATCGAATACATCGGTCAGCGCCGATTCCACCAAATCTCTCATCTCAGCCTCAGACAGACTTTCTGGTGGTGTTCCTCTTTTCACCGCGCGTTTAAAGGACAAATCCAACACGTTATGCACCACATTGCCGATAGCCGGCAGGCTCACTTCATAGGGCTCGATGGCCTGAGGGCGGATGCCGTAATCGGCAAAATAGGCAAAAGGACAGGCGTTAAAACGCTCCACCCGGGAAACCGAAATCCGAGGCGCGGCGCCGTACAAGGACGCAGCGATGCCGGGAGAGAGTTTATCTGTTCTGTCCGTGTTGATTTTGGGATAGACGATACCTTCTGCCGCCAGGGCTTTTTCCACGGGCTCGACCACCGCGCTCATGCCGTCAGAGGCGGCGTCTGCTAGGGCGTTTAATGTGCCTGCCGTCGGCGTAATCCACCGCGTACCGTCATAGGACCGCCCGGTCACGTGGGAATGGACGCGGGCATTCGGCAGCACTGTCCGCACGCGCTCGGCGATGACAGAGGGTTTTAAGGCGTCGCCCTCGTCATTTGCCGATGAATAGGAGATAAAAAGAAAATCCGACACCCCGGCGAAATGCCTGTAAATGGCATAGGCCTCCCGTTCGCGCAAAAAGGCGCTGTCGTCTTTTAAAGGCACGCCCATGCTTTTGAGCTTTTGTCTTTCCCTGTCGGAAAATACAGCGAAACTCCGGTGAGATCCCGGTAGAACGCCTTCGTTGACACCGAGGACAAAAAGGGCGCGCACCCGACCGGCATGGCTTCTAAGCACGTCGCCGATAATGACCGCGTCGTCATTTTCAGGAATAATCCCCACCCGATAGCTGGTCAGACCGCCGACAAACACGGAGAAAAATTCCCCGCCGTCGCAGGGACTCTCACCCAAGGCGCTTTCAGTTTGATCGATGGCTTTCATGAGTATATTCCAAATCTGCAGGGTGCGCAGTCTGGCTTCTAAAAACCCCACGGCTTCCGCTCGCTCGGCCATGTCGGTAAGGGTCTCGCCGGCGCCGATGGCTTCCAAAAAGGTAAATAATGCCGTCAGATAGGTTCGGTAATTGCCTTTGCGGCCGATGACGGCTTTGAGCTCTTTCAGAGGCGCCATCGCGCGGTCCCGAGCATCGTTTAAAGCGTCCAGGTCAAAGTCAACGCTCTCGCTCTCGCGCTCAAAAGGCCGGAACCATTCACCGAAACGCACGCCCAAAGCGATGGCGTAGTTTTTTAAATCCGCCGCTTCGTAGGTCGTCACCGGAGCGAATCCCGCAGATAAATAGGCAAACACGTCTTCCCGTTTGACGCGTCCCGCGGCAATTCTAAGCGCCGCCGCCACGGTCTCGATGAGGGGATGATCGGTCACGGGATCGGTCTGATCGGTAAAACAGGGGATTTCGTATTGTTTCATCACCCGGGAAATAATTCCGCCCGAGCTTCCCACATCCCCCACCATCACAGCAATGTCGCCAAAGCGGTATCCCCGGTCTCTGACCAGCACTGTAATAGTCTGAGCCGCTGCCGCCGCTTCATCCCAAGTGTTCATGCAGGCGTGCAACTCAACACCTCCGACCCGGCCGGGATAGGCCATGTCATGATAGGCATAGAGGGCGTCGGCGAAAAACGCCGTCGGCCCTTTTTGTTGGCCTTGTTGTCTGGTGATATCGTTGATTTTCAGCCCACAGCCTATTCGCGCCGCCATATCCGACAATTCGGACAAGGTTCTCACGCAAGGCGCGAAAACCTGGGCATCAGCCACGTTGGGATCGGCGTCGGCAATCAGGGAAATGTGGATATCTTCCGCCTGGGCAGCGATGGCTTCAATGAGTTTTCGCTCCGGCACGGAAAAAGTGAAAAATCCGTCAATCCAAAAAGTCGCGCCGGAAAACAGCCGATGCGCCTCGATCTTTTCGACCGCTTCGCTCACGCGGTCCGCTTCGTCAAAACGGCTGCCGCCAAGGGTCTCCTCATAGGCCGTGTAAATTTTTTCCACATCACTTATCTTTTGACGCAGCAACGCGCCGACATCGTCTTTTTCGGAAACATCCGACAGTGTTTCTGGGGCGATATCATTTTCTTTGAGCTCTCCGATCATTCCCGTGATCTCGGCAAGAAAACCCGCTTTACCGACACTTCTTTTGTACTGGGTGAGTTGGTTTTTGTGTTCAGCGAGGCACCGGGCGATGAGCATTTGTCTGCCGTGGTCGTCCAGCACGGTTTTTCCGGCTCCTCCCGTCAGGGAAAAGACTCTGGCCGTCAGCCGCTTGAAGCTGATGACTTCCACATCCATCAGGCCTTCCGATCCCAGGTGATTCATCAGGCCGTCCACGCGCAGCCGGTCCATGAGCCTGCCTTCAGCTTCATAGGTGGCCGCCTGATTGACCACTAAAAATAATTTGGATTTTCCCGAGCGGACAGCCTCGCTGATCTCTGCGTCGTATTGGTCGCTAATTGACGGATAGGCGGTGTTTTCCCGCCCGATGGTAATGGTTAGCATAGGATTCCTCCAAAAACCTTCTGTGTGGATTTTTTACTACAAATTCTTTGTCTGATTATTATCTTAGTATCCAGTATAATGCCTCAACTCAAATTCATCATATCTTTTTTAAAATTTTTGACAATAATCCATGAGCTGCTAATGGACTAACATCAACGTGATAAAATGTTTTTTATAAACGACATGTCTATATTATAGCAGATATTCGTGACAAGTCACATATAATTTGAAATAAAACACGATAATATTTTATTTAAAGACATTTTTAAAATGCTAAACTTAAAAATACTATTTTAAGCTTTTCACATTGCCCTTCCTTCGCCGTCCGTCATATAGATAATCCAAAGCTTGCGTAAATATGATGATTTCATCAAAATACCCTCAATACTTTTTATAAGTGAAGCACATTTTGTATTAAATCCTCACGGCAGAAAAACATTTCATCTTTTTCATATCATTTTTACACAAAAGCAATCTATACGATTTTCGCTTTTAAAGCAGCATGTCAAAAACGTCTATTCAAATTGATCGAGAAAAAAAGAAATGACGCAAAATAATCCTTAACCCTTCATAAAAACCATTTCATTTTTGTATAAAA
>CACZTE010000070.1 GCA_902784045.1 uncultured Eubacterium sp.
AATCGTCAAGATCGATATGATCGACGCGGCGGATATCAGGGACAATCCGCCGGACCGCTGCTACCGCTGCAAGCGCTATTTGTTTTCGGGCCTCAAAGCCATGGCCAAAAATTACGGCATCACCACCATCTTGGACGGCACCAACGCCGATGACTTGACGGCCTACCGTCCGGGCAAAGAAGCCCTTGAGGAGTTGGGCATTGTCAGCCCCTTGGCGCTGGCCGGACTGTCCAAAGCGGAAGTGCGGACCATGGCCGCGGAGATGGGGCTTGCCGCCCATGACAGGCCTTCGGCGCCCTGCCTGGCCACCCGCTTTCCCTACGGCACCCGATTGTCGCCGGATCGCCTGATGCGGGCCGCCCGCGCCGAGGGACAGCTTAAAGCCATGGGATTTCATACCGTCCGCGTGCGGGTGCACGACGGTCTGGCGCGGCTGGAAGTGCCCGCCTCTGATTTTGAAAAAGTCCTCGCGGAGCGGGAAGCCGTTATCGAGACGCTCCACGATATAGGCTACGCCCAAATCACTATCGATTTGGAAGGCTTTCGCTCAGGGAGTTTTGACGGAGCGCCGGAGGAATACGGACAATACCGATGAACCATCAAAAAAACGCCGTCAGGCGTTTTTTTGGTGAAAGAGAGTATGGTTAATCTTGATTTCTTCATGAGTTGAGGGCGCAAAGCCCCCCGGTCTATCTCATTTCCCGAATGAGTTGCTTCACTAATGCCTGCTGCTCCTTACTCAATGTACTCCATATCATAAGGAGCTCACGCTCCCCCTCGTCTGCACCGTCAGGGTCATCCGAATCGGCAAAGAACTGGCTTAACGTCAGGCCGAAGGCGTTGCAGATGCATTCCAGGGTGGGGATGGACGGAATGGTATCTCTGCGAAAAATATTGGCGATGGTCGATTGTGATAAATCCGATTCTTTGGCCAGTCGGTACTCAGACCAGCCTCTGAGTTTCATATGGTAGCGAATACGTTCTAAGGTATTCATGGTGAATCCTCCTTCTAAATAAAAGCTGTTAAGCAATTCATTTTATTCTATTGTAAACAATTTTCTCTCAATTTAATAGTGTTAATTTGAATGGTGATCGTCGGATTTGAAAGTGAAAAATAATCCGGCAAAATGTTGGCTTATTATAATAAATTCGATAAAGAAGCACTATTTTTTATGGCTTTTGAAATAATTTTTTTTTTTTTTTTTTTTTTTTTTGAATTTTGTTGCTATGAATATATAAAATATTGCTTTTTGTGTATTTTAACATATGATTTGGTAAAGATTTATACCGTTCAATTTAATATATGAATAGTGAGATAAAAAGTTAAGATTAAAAAAATATGCCGTAAATGAACATACGTAAAATAAGGTTAACGCATCGAACCATTCTTGCGGCGGTGTAATTGACAAGCCGATAGAGAACCATCGGTTTGGGGCATCAAAAAACACCTTCCGAATGGAAGGCGCTTAACGATTGGCTTCGACGTATTTCATGACACTGGCGGCGTATTCGGGATCACCGTAGCTCTCCCAGCCCATTTCCTGCTCCATGATTTGGGAATAAACCCGGGCGTTTTCGACAGAATAACCGCCGTAATTTTCTCTGGCCCACACGATGTAGTTGTCGCCGAAATTATATCCTTGAATGGCGAGGAGCAGATTGTTGGTATCGTTGGGAGAGGTGCATTCGGCTTTCTCCAGTAAATCGGCAAAAAAGGCCACGCCGACTTGAATGGAATATTTGGGATCGGTGATGCCGCCGACTTTTTTTGGATATTCGGTGTTGTAGTGAGATTCGCTGGCCTGCATGGGATCGCCGCCCCGGCCTTTGGATTCCTGCATCATCATGGCTTCCAAAATCAAAACATAGTCGGGAATGCCGTTGGCCGCCGCGGCTTGGGCAATGTCGGGCTCGTAAAGCTGCACCGCCTTGCTAATGCGTCCGTTGTTAAACACGGAGGTCTCCGACAGATAGCGGTTGACGCGGACCGCGCCGATGATCAGCGCCCCTGTGAGCACGGCAATGATGAGAAGCGTCAGGACACAGCCAAAGCGGCTTTTGCGTTTGACCGGCGCTCTTTTGGATGCCGGTGTTTGTCTGCGTTGATAAGAGGTAGTGCTCATTTTACCTTTCCGCCGAAAAGGAAAGGAGCGGGATGCGCCTGTCTGCTTCGGCTTTAATGATTTTCAAATTTGTGGGCGACATGCCTCAGAGATGTG
>CACZTE010000071.1 GCA_902784045.1 uncultured Eubacterium sp.
CATGGACGCCGTCAGCATGATGGGCGAAATCATCAAACGCTGCGCCTACCTCACCCGGGATCAGGACGGCATCGGCGCCACCAAGCTCGTCGTCTTTTGTAATGCCGTCGATGACAACCCGTTTATGGCCGGCGCCTATCACGGCATCGGACAGCCCGACACCGTGCTTCACGTCGGCGTCAGCGGCCCCGGCGTCGTCAAAGTCGCCATCGAAAAACACAGAGACGCCTCCCTGGATCAACTGGCGGAAATCATCAAAAAAACAGCGTTTAAAATCACCCGGGCAGGCCATCTCGTCGGCACCACCGTCGCCGAGCGGCTCCACGTGCCCTTTGGCATTTTAGATCTCTCCCTGGCCCCCACACCGGCCATCGGCGACAGCGTCGCCCGCATTTTGGAAGAAATGGGCGTTGAGCACTGCGGCGGCCCCGGCACCACAGCGGCGCTGGCCATGCTCAACGACGCCGTCAAAAAAGGCGGCATCATGGCCTCCTCCTCCGTCGGCGGACTCAGCGGCGCCTTCATCCCCGTCAGCGAAGACGAAGGCATGATCGAAGCCGCTCGTTTTGGTCATATCTCCCTGGAAAAACTGGAAGCCATGACCTGCGTGTGCTCCGTCGGCCTGGACATGATCGCCATTCCCGGCGACACCTCCGCCGCCACCCTCTCCGCCATGATCGCCGACGAAGCGGCCATCGGCATGATCAACGCCAAAACCACGGCGGTGCGCCTCATCCCCGTCTACGGCAAAACCATCGGCGAGGAAGCCGAATTCGGCGGCCTTTTCGGCACAGCCCCCATCATGGCGGTCAATCCCTCCGACGCGTCGGCCTTCATCGCCCGCGGCGGCAAAATCCCGGCCCCCGTCCATTCCTTCAAAAATTAAACCGTCGGACGCGCCCGTGAACCAACCATTGCGCCTTACGCAAAAAATACTCCCTTCAGGCGGCAGCCTCAAGGGAGTATTTAAAACTTGTCCGTAAATCATCATAGCGATTAAAACCGTGAATCACACCTTCAAATCGATGGCTTCGTCTTTAATCAAATCACGGTTGGCGTCAAGGACGGGCATCACTTCATCGTGAATAAAATCGTCCACCTGACTCGGCGCTCTGCCGATATAGCGCTCGGGATTTAAAATAGCCGGAATATCCTCGGCCTGAATGCCAAAAGAGCCGTCGGCCACAATGCGTTCCATCAAATCATTGGGTTTGCCTTCCTGCTTGACCGTGGCGCCGGCTTCCATGGACAGCACGCGGATTTTCTCATGCAAATCCTGACGGTCGCCGCCGTTTTTCACCCCTTCCATGATGATATTTTCCGTCGCCATAAAGGGCAGCTCATCCATCATATGACGGTGAATCACCTTGGGATACACCACCATCCCCGACGAGACATTTTCCGCGATGGTAATGATGGCGTCAATGGCCATAAAAGCTTCGGGAATCGAGATACGCTTGTTGGCCGAATCGTCCAGCGTGCGCTCAAACCACTGCGTCGCCTGGGTCATGGCGGGATTGAGGGCGTCCACCATCACATAGCGGGCCAGCGAGCAAATGCGTTCCGAGCGCATGGGATTGCGCTTATAGGCCATGGCGGAAGAGCCGATTTGCGATTTCTCAAAGGGCTCCTCAATTTCTTTCAAATGCTGCAAAAGACGCATATCCGTCGCGAATTTGGACAGACTCTGGGCAATCCCCGAAAGCGCGGAGAGAATCCTGGCGTCCAGTTTACGGGGATAGGTCTGGCCGGTGACAGCGTAGGTCTTGTCAAATCCCATTTTAGAGGACACCAGTTCATCCAAGGCCTTCACCTTTTCCTCGTCGTTGTCAAACAAATCCATAAAACTGGCCTGGGTCCCCGTGGTGCCCTTCACGCCGCGCATGCGAATCGTGTCAATCAGATAAGTGATGTCCTCATAATCCATCAGCAAATCCTGAATCCAAAGGGTAGCTCTTTTTCCGACGGTGGTCAGTTGAGCCGGCTGAAAATGCGTAAAGCCCAACGTCGGCATTGCGCGGTATTCGACGGCGAAATCGGACAGCCGCTTGATTAAATTGACCAGCTGAGCCCGAACGTGAAACAGCCCTTCGCGGTATTGAATAATATCCGTATTGTCCCCCACATAAGCCGAGGTCGCCCCCAAGTGAATAATGCCTCTGGCATCGGGACATTGATCGCCGTAGGTATGCACATGGGCCATCACGTCGTGACGCAGTTTTTTCTCGTATTTCTTGGCCAATTCATAATCAATGTCATGAATGTGGCTTTTCAGCGAGGCGATCTGTTCGTCAGTAATGGGAAGCCCAAGCTCTTTTTCCGATTCGGCAAGAGCAACCCAAAGCTTTCGCCAGGTGGAAAACTTAAAATCGGGAGAAAAAATATGAGAGATTTCTTTTGAGGCGTAACGCTCAATCAACGGATTTTCATAAACGTCTTTCATAAAAACACCTTTCTAAAACACAAACAAAACGGCGCGTATCCGGCCGCAAAAAGGCCGGCACCGCAAATCAAACACGGGTAAAAACAGTCGGAAAACGCAGAAAAAAGCCATCAGAGCGTCCCGAAAATCCGGTCTCCCGCGTCGCCCAATCCGGGGACGATATATTTATTGTCATCCAGATGCGAATCAACCGCGCAGCAATAAATATGCACATCGGGAAACGCTGCGTGAACGCGCTCAATGCCCTCCGGCGCCGCCAATATGCAGGCGACAACAGGTGTTCGCGCGCCGGCTTCCATCAACAGCTTTATCGTATAGATAATAGAACCGCCGGTCGCCAGCATTGGATCGACAATCACGCAATGATACCGGCTGATATTCTCGGGAATTTTACAATAATATTCCGTGGGTTCTTTGGTTTTTTCGTCCCGCTCAATGCCGATCGGGAGCACAACAGCATCGGGATAGACCTCCTCAAAGCCGCCCGCCATGCCAATACCGGCTCTTAAAATCGGCACAACGGCAATGTCCCGCACATCCAGGCGCTTTTGTGTTGTTTCGCACAAAGGCGTCTCAATGGTCACTTCGCGCATCGGTAATTCCTTTGCCGCCTCATACGCCAAAAAAGCGGAGATTTCTTTCACAATGGACCTAAATTTCCGCGTGCCGGTTTCTTTCATGCGAAGCAGCGTCAACCGGTCAACAACCATCGGATTATCAATAACAAATGTATTCTTCATGGTTATCCTCTCTTTAAATCATTCAATATGTATTATACATCTTTTCGGTCGGAATCACAAACGCGGCAAAACGTCAAAGACATTATCGCTATGACTTAACAAAACAATCATTGAATTGAATTTCATCTTTTCATTGAAGAGGCGCCGGGCGACTGATAAATACGGCAAATCCGCTCAATGGCTGTGGGCCTGTAAGTCGACTCGTCAACGGACACGCAAATGCCGTTAATCTGCCTCGGATACGCTTTTTCAATCTCAAAGCGCGCCGGAAGCTTGGTTAACATTTTATGAACGATAATCTCCTTTTGCACCCCCAATACGCTCTCGGCGGGACCCGTCATTCCCAAATCCGTAATATAGGCCGTTCCTTTCGGCAAAAGCCTGGCGTCGGCGGTTTGCACATGGGTGTGCGTCCCGGCAACGATGGCTGCCTTGCCGTCAAGCCAATGGCCCATGGCCAGCTTTTCCGACGTGGTCTCGGCGTGAAAATCTACGATAAGCACATCACAGCCGTCTAAAATGGCCTCAAGGCGGCGTTCAATCACTCCAAAAGGCGAATCCAGCTCCTCCATAAAAACCTGTCCGGACGCGTTTAACACCGCGATTTTGGTTCCTTCATGCTCAAATTGGTAGATTCCTTTGCCCGGCAGCGCATCGGGATAATTAATCGGCCTGACAATCATCGGATAATCGTCCAAATAATCAAGGATTTCCTTTTGCTTCCAAACGTGATTTCCCATGGTTATGCAGTTGATGGGAAGCGCCATAAGCTGCTTGGCGTTCTTTAAAGTGAGGCCGTTGCCCCCGGAGGCGTTCTCGCCGTTGACAATGACGATATCGGCCTCGTACTCGGTGATGATTTCGCGAAGATGCTCTGACAAAACGGCGCGGCCGGGACGCCCGACAACATCTCCGAACATCAATATATTCATATGGCTCCTCTCTTCTCAAATGGTTAACGACAAATCCGTCATCACAAATCAAAGGCGGTCATATCCAAAAAACAAGGGAGAGAATGGCTTCTCTCCCCTGCGTCATACTTATTTGGCATATTCCACGGCGCGGGTCTCACGAATCACGTTGACCTTCACATTGCCCGGATATTCCATTTCATTTTCGATTTTCTTGGCGATATCTTTTGAGAGCAGCACCATGGATTCATCGTTAACTTTTTCCGGTTTAACCATAATGCGCACCTCACGGCCCGCCTGAATGGCATAGGATTTGTCAACACCGTCAAAGGATGTCGCGATTTTTTCCAGATCTGCCAAACGCTGCACATAAGAATCCAAGGTTTCTCTGCGCGCGCCGGGACGAGCGGCGGAAATGGCATCCGCTGCCTGAACCAGAACCGCTTCGATGGTCTGCGGCTCAACATCACCGTGATGGGCTTCCACCGCGTGAATGACCGCTTTGTTTTCCTTGTGCTTTTTAAGCTCGTTGACGCCGATTTCGACGTGATTGCCTTCCACTTCATGGTCAATGGCTTTGCCGATATCATGCAGCAAACCGGCCCGTTTGGCGATTTTGACATTCGCGCCGAGTTCGGCGGCCATCATTCCGGCCAAATAGCAAACTTCTTCGGAATGCTTTAACACATTTTGTCCGTAACTGGTGCGATATTTCAGACGGCCGAGCAATTTGACAATTTCCGGATGAAGATTATGGATTCCGGTATCAAAACAGGCCTGTTCGCCGATTTCCTTGATTTGGGCATCCATTTCTTTTTGAGATTTTTTGACGATCTCCTCGATGCGCGCCGGATGAATTCTCCCGTCAATAATCAATTTTTCAAGCGCCATTCGGGCAATTTCACGGCGAATGGGATCAAATCCGGACAGAATCACGGCTTCCGGCGTATCGTCAATGATCAGATCGATGCCGGTGAGGGTTTCCAGCGCGCGGATATTGCGGCCTTCACGGCCGATAATGCGGCCTTTCATTTCATCGCCGGGCAAATTGACTACACTGACGGTGGATTCCGCGACATGGTCGGCGGCGCAGCGTTGAATAGCTTGAGCCACGATCCGGTTGGCTTTCTTTTCGCCTTCGGATTTCGCTTCACTTTCAATTTGACGCACCATCACGGCGGCATCAGCCCGCGCTTCCTTGGTGATCTCGTTAATAAGCATTTCCCG
>CACZTE010000072.1 GCA_902784045.1 uncultured Eubacterium sp.
AGGCTATCGTTTAACCTTGCATAACGGTGTTTTTTTGGCAGTGTTTGTGTTGCTAGGTGTGATTGCTCTAGCGATGACCCTTCCTAAACGAGAAGGCTTTGACAAACAGGCGTTGATACGCCGGGGAGCTGCCTTGATTGCCGCTTTTGTAGCAACCTGTGTGTTTATGAGCGTCGACATTGAGCAGTATTATGACTCATGGGATACGACAAGAAATCAATATATTACGGCGTTTTTCCTCAACATGAAAATGCTTAATCTGCCGCCGCCGGAGGGTTATTCACCAGAGGAAGTAGAAAAAATCGTGACGGCCAAGCAAAAAAAAGCAAAGGCTGAAGCCAAGGTCTGGAAGCGAAACGTCGTTGATGAATCCGGCAATGTCACTGAGATGACTTCCAATAAACAGCCAACGGTAATTGCTATCATGAATGAGACGTTTTCGGATATCGGTGTAGTTGGTGGTTTTAAGACAAATGTTGACTATATGCCCTTTGTCCGCGGGATGAAGGATAACACAGTTAAAGGCTACCTTTATATGGATGTGATTGGCGGCGGTACCTGTAATTCGGAATATTCTTTTTTGACCGGAAACACGACGGCTTTCGTTCCCGAAAACATTAGACCGTTTCAGATGTATGTCGATGAAAATACATGGAGCCTGGCGAAAAGTTTTAAAAGTCAGGGCTATGAGACCCACGCAATGCATCCAGCCGAAGGTTACAATTGGAACAGGGATAAGGTTTATCCGGATTTGGGTTTTGATCACACCTATTTTAAAGATGAGATTTTAAATAATTATGCCGAATTATCGAGAGGTTCATTTGTTTCCGATCGATCCACATATCGCAAAATCGTTGATCTTTATGAGAAACGCGGCGACAAGGCGCAGTTCATTTTTGACGTGACCATCGCTAACCATGGCGGCTATGAGATTGGGGGCACCGAAAATTTAGAACAGTTGGTTGTTGAAGGCGCGAAAACGAACACATCGGATGTCAATGAATATTTGACGCTGATTAAGGAATCTGACCGGGAGATTGAAGAGTTAATCGACTATTTTAATAGCCAGGATGACCCGGTGGTCATCGTGTTTTTCGGGGATCATCAACCGGCGCCCTTTAATGATTTTTACGAAGAGATTAAGGGCAAGCCCGTGACAAAGTGGACGCCGGAGGAAACCCAGAAGATGTATATGACGCCTTATTTCATCTGGTCCAACTATGACATTCCCGAGGAAAACCGGGATATGTCGGTGAATTTTTTGACGCAAAAACTGCTTTCGATCAGCGGTGCGCAAATGACTCCCTATGACAATTATGAAGCTGAGCTCAATAAGGAGTATCCCATCATTCATATCAAAGGGGTGAAAGACGCCAAAGGCAAATACCGCACTCTGGAGGATGCCGACAGCCACATTCAGGCGGTGAAGGATTATCACAAGGTGATCTATAATAATATTGTTGATAGACATCATCATTTAACGGAACTTTTTACTCTGCCCGACAAGCAAAAAAGCAAGAATTAAGCGACTTTATGTTGTCGGATTATCGGCTTTGCGGTGCAGGTCCGCTTTGGCGCAAGCTGGTTTTAACGATAATGATAGTTTGGTTATTTTGAGATATGAGGAAATGGCTTTCCTCGTTTGATGATTATACATTTAAGGAGAGATTATTTATGAAACGTGACACACAATGTTTGCACGCGGGCTATACGCCGGGTAACGGTGACCCGCGGGTGATGCCCATCGTGCAAAGCACCACTTATGTTTATGATTCCACCGACGCGGTGGCGGAAGTCTTTGACGATCCCACCCAAGGGATTATTTATTCTCGGTTTGCCAACCCGACGGTTGATGCCGTGGAGCAAAAAGTAGCTACTCTGGAGGGAGGCGTTGCGGCAATGGCGACTTCCAGCGGTCAGGCGGCGACGTTGATTTCAATTTTGAATCTTTGCTCCGCCGGCGACAGTTTTATCGCCTCGCCTTCGATTTACGGCGGCACCTTGAACCTGTTTAACATTACGTTTAAACGTTTGGGGATTGAGTGTATTTTTGTTGATCAGAACGCTTCTCTTGATGAACTCAACGCGTCGTTTAAAGAGAATACGAAAGCCGTCTTCGGGGAAACTTTGGCCAATCCGGCGCTGACGGTTTTGGATATTGAAAAGTTTGCCAAGGCTGCACACGATCACGGTGTGCCGCTGATTGTTGACAATACGTTCGCCACGCCGATTTTGTGCAGACCCATTGAGTGGGGAGCCGATATTGTGGTGCATTCCACGAGTAAATATATGGACGGCCACGCGTTGCAGGTGGGCGGTATGATTGTGGATGCCGGAACTTTTGATTATACCAATGGTAATTTTCCGGAATTTACGGAGCCTGATGAGAGTTATCACGGTACAGTTTACACGGAAAAATATCCAGAAGCGCCCTATCTGACCAAAGCTAGAATGCAGCTCATGCGTGATTTTGGCTGTTATCCTTCAGCACATTCGGCTTTCCTTCTTAATCTGGGACTGGAGACACTTGCTGTACGTATGCGTCAGCATTGTCAAAACGCGCAGGCTGTCGCGGAATTTTTGGAATCTTCGGACAAGATTAAGAAAGTGATTTATCCGGGCTTACCATCAGATGATGGCCACGCTCTGGCGAAAAAGTATTTGCCGGAAGGTACCAGCGGCGTCATTTCGTTTATCGTGGACGGCGGAAGAGCGCAGGCGGTTAAGTTTATGGATAGTCTACAACTGGCCTCTAACGAGGTACACGTGGCGGATATCCGCACATGTGTGCTTCATCCAGCTTCTGCGACGCACCGTCAGCTCTCGGATGAGGAATTGGTGATGGCGGGCATTGAAGGCGGTATGATTCGTTTTTCTGTCGGTCTTGAGGATGTGGACGATATTTTAGATGATATCAAACGCGGCCTTGATGCGATGTAATCTTGTGTAAGATATTTAAAGCCTTTGCCTTTTGGGGCAAGGGCTGTTTTAGAATAGTCATTAAGACGAAGGCTGTTTGCGTATCTATTCGTTTTGATTGTTAAATCTGTTTTATCTGTGACGTTTGATTCGATAAGTTTTTTGCGATAACGCCTGGCATAAGCATTTTTTCGTATGTAGAAATATAATATAAAAACAGATAATTGTCTTTTAAACGCAAAAACAGCCCTGAAAACAGGACTGTTTTTTTGACAAAATGGCGTGCAATGAGGGATTCGAACCCCCGACCTCTCGGTTCGTAGCCGAACGCTCTATCCAGCTGAGCTAATTGCACAATTCTTTAACCTTACTTGACTTATTATAGCAGTTAATTATTTTTATGCAAGGGTTTTTTTGTTTTTCTTTGCAAGGAGGAAAAGTTGATGTAATAATAGAATAGGTATATGGTTAAATAACAGTGAAGCGGCAAACTATATTATCGAATAGATCTTCAAGGGATAAGCCGCCCGCCAGAAGTCAGGCAATGATAAAATATGATATCAAAATGTTAGTGTCAATATAAAACCATACATTTTTTATTAAATAAGAATGTGCAGTTTACATCAAGAAGAATCTTCCGTAGCGGCATATCTAAGTAAATTGAAGTCAAATATCTGACTCTTGTTGATCGATGGATGGTAACCGAAGTCGAAGTCCACCAGATTCTTAAGGGATGGGAATCCTACCGATAGCCTCAAACATCTCAACCATCAGGCGCATAGCAACATACTGAGTCATGAATAACGATAATATCGCGATTTGCCGGCTTGAGAAATTCTTCCCAAGCACATTTGAGCGGGTCTAAACGGTTCGCTTGAGAACAATCTGTATCTGTTGATATGTCCCGTTATTTTTTTCGCAATGATTGTTCCATGGAAGGTGGGCTTTTTTCTGTTTCGCTGTCTTAACTTTTGCAAATGGGGTGACAGGGGTTGACATTTGTGTTATAATAACATCTCAATGAAAAGGTTCTATTATTTCATGGGAGGAAATGATGTATTCTAAAGAGACGACCATTGTCAACCGGATCGGCCTTCAAGCAAAGGCGGCGTCGGAGTTTACGCGCCACGCTACGCAGTTTAGTTCGGAAATAAAAATCACCAATTTGGATGACGGCCAAACGGGTGATGCCAAGTCCATCATTTCCGTCATTGGTCTGACCCTTCCCAAGGGCACGCGCATTGAGATTGAAGCGGACGGCGATGACGAGTTGGAAGCCGTTGAAAATCTGATCGCGCTGGTGGAAGACCGCTTTGGCGAGGAGGATTAATCCCTGATACGGATACCGGATGTTGATGATTTGACCTCTGTTCAGTGATGAACAGGGGTTTTTTTGATGAATTTCGGGGCTTGGCGATAACAATGAATGACAAATGAAAGAGATACGAATGGCTTAGCGCAATGCACGCTCGCTAATCAATTGGAAATGAACTTATCAAGTAAAATGAATTGAGGTGCGAATAGTATAAAGGTAAAGAGAGAATTCCTCAGTATGGTAGCTGGAGTGTTTTAGATTTTTTGCCAGAGTTGGATGATAAAAAGTGAGATTGTCTATAAGTTATACGGAGTAAAGAGAATTTGATTCATGTCGAATAAAAGTGACACAAAACCTTACTATATTAAAAAAGACGGTGGAAAGTCATAACGATATCAAAAAATAATAATTATAATAGTAGCTTCTTAAACATCTTGTAATGGACTTGCTTAAAAAAGGCTGTGATAGAGAATTGACTAATTCCGGTGAGGTTAGGGAAAAAGCGGGGATAGAGGAGTAGACGGTATTATCTGGCATAACTGTGAGGTTTTGATAAAATGTATATAAGTAAAGAGATGCTCGGCTGGTCATGTAGTCATTAGGCCTGTTATTCAGCAGTTTATTGGTGCATTGATGACCAAAGGTGCAACGAAACGAAAGGTCTATATTGTTAGTGTCAATATAAAAATGCACATTTTTTATCAAATAATAATGTACAGTTTTCATCAAGAAGATTCTTCCGTAGCGGCATA
>CACZTE010000073.1 GCA_902784045.1 uncultured Eubacterium sp.
AAAAATCCGCCGAAGCGGATTTTGTAAATGGATGTTGTTAAGCCGTTGTATCGGTTATCATAAACATTCTTTTGGGTTGACTTTTATAATAACCGCTTTTGTTACAACTTGCGTTGAATGCCTTTGCGGGTTACGCTTGTCCGAAACAAATCAAGCCGTCACGATTTCGCGCTGATCAGTATTTATTCTGCATTTGCGCGCGTCGATCCCACAACGGTTTTAAGGCGCGGCGTAAATCCCGATAAAGCAGATAATTGTCCTCATAAACCGAGGAGGGTTTGGCCTGATACACATGAGCCACCTTGCAGCAATGATGTACGGCGTCTTCGACATCATGATAGACTCCAACAGCCAGACCTGCCGTCATCGCGGCGCCCCGGGCGGCAAAGGCTCTGCCCCGGCAAACAATGGTATCTACACCGAGACAGTCGGCAATGATCCGCGGAAACACCCCGTCGGTGGTTTCGTTGCCGGACATCAGCACCCGTTTGGCTATCCCGTGGTCGGCCATCGCGTCTCTGAGCGAATAGGCGCAGGCTTCATAGACGGCACGGATCATTTGCGCCGTACCCGCTTCCTCGGTCATGCCGAAAAACGCGCCGGTGGCATCCCGGGTAATCCCGAGTTCCCGTTCGCGCGCCGCGCACAGATAGGGCAAAAAGAGCAGGCCACCGCAGCCTCGGGATGTGCTTTCGATCATGCTGTCTACCCGCTGATAATCTCCTTCCAGGCCGAAGGTCTTTAACGCCCAGTCGATATTGGCCAAAAGGTCAATGGTGGAAATCAATTCCAACCCTACATCTTTGCCGATATATTTTTGGAAAGGCTGCCAGTTTTTGGCAGGATCGCAATCCCTGGCGTCGCGCACCACAGCGGCGATGCTGACGTCTCCGGTCACGAGAGCCATGTCGCCGTTTTGAGCGGCACCGGCACCCAAAGCCGCCGCGGCATAAGCCCCGGCGCCGGCGGCAACCGGTGTGCCGGCTTTGAGGCCGGTCAACGCCGCCGCTTCGGGACTCACCCGTCCCGCCACGGCATCCGAGGGCAACACTCCAGGCAGTTTGTCCGAAAGCTCGCCGAGACCGAGAACGGTGAGCATTCGCCCGGGAATGCGTCCGTCGGGAAATTCGAGTATGGTCGATACCCCATCGGTAAAATCGGTAACCAATCTGCCGGTAAGTTTATAACGCAGCCAGTCCTTGGCCAGCATAATTCCGGAGATTTTATTGTATTCGCTTAAACGGTTTTTCTTGAGCCATTTGAGCAGCATCATGGGGCTGCCTTCCGTCACGGGAATGCCGATGGCCCGGTGAATGAGCTTGCCCATGCCCGGAGTACGGTTTAACACCGCCGCCGTTTCCGATACCGCCCGCCTGTCCGAGCCCAAAATGGCGCTGCCGACCGGATCGCCCTCGGCATCCACCGCCCACAAGCCGTCGCTTTGGCCCGTGATGCCGACACCGAGAATATCGTCAGCCGAGACATCCCCTTTGTTCACCAGCAAATTGAGCGCCGACACCGCGGCTTCCCAATAGCCGTTCATATCCGTTTCACAAGCAGTGCCGTCGGTGTTGACTTCCACATCCACACTGACGCCGTCAATTTCGTTTCCCGACAGATCAAAGAGCACTGCGCGCACTTCACGCACGCCGCCGTCGATTCCAAGTAAATAGTTCATATTGATTGATTCCTCTGTGAAAATTTGGTTTCTCTGTAAAAATGACTGACCAACCGCTAACACGTCACGAAGCGCCGCGGCTTGTCATACGGGTTCTTTCGAAAACCCCAGGATAGTTTATTATAGCACAAATCATTTAAGATGATAACCATGAGTTGACGATTCCCGCAGAAAAGCGTTACTCTTGCGTTTTTTGGGCAGACTTGTTACAATGCTCTCAAAATCCACACCTCATCAATACCGGATGAAAAACCAAAAAAGGAGAACACCATGCAACTCTATTCCTGGAATGTCAACGGCCTTCGCGCCGCCGAAAAAAAGGGCTTTCTCGATTTTCTCAAAAACACGCAGCCTGATGTCCTTGGCGTGCAGGAGATCAAATCAACGGAAGATCAGCTTTCCGAAGCGCTGACCAACGTGGGCGGCTACAAAACCTATTTTCATCCCGCCGAACGCAAGGGCTACAGCGGCACCGCCGTCTATTACAAAAGAGAGCCTTTGGATATCACCACAGGTCTCTCCGATGACACTTTCAATCACGAAGGGCGCACCATCGTGATGACCTATCCCGAGTTTACACTGTTTAATATTTATTTTCCCAACGGCGGCATGAGCGATGAGCGCCTCGCTTTTAAAATGGCCTTTTACGACTGCTTTCGCAAAGATGTGAACGCCCTGGTGGCCGAAGGCAAAAAAGTGATTGTCTGCGGCGACGTCAACACCGCCCACACCGAGATGGATCTCAAAAATCCCAAGAGCAACGCCAAGCGCTCGGGCTTTTTGCCCATTGAGCGGCAATGGGTGACGGATTTTCTCTCCGACGGATGGATTGACACCTACCGCTATTTTTATCCTGATACGGTGGCTTACAGCTGGTGGAGTTACCGCTTTAACGCGCGGAAGAACAACGCCGGTTGGCGGATCGACTATTTCTTCGCCTCCCCCAACGCCAAGGACATCATCACTGACGCCGCCATCCACGGCGATGTCATGGGCTCGGATCATTGTCCGGTATCGCTTACCTTGAATATCGAGGAGTAGTCCACTGCTTTTCTTTTCATAAGATTTAGGGAGAATCCGCCGCCGGCGGATTCTTTTTGTTATCCAATACGGCGGCTTACAGTCTATAAAGCTACTACTGTAATACCCGAAGGAACAACGCCGGTTGGCGCATCGACTATTTCCTCGCCTCCCGAGGTGCCGAGGACATCATCACCGACGCCGCCATTCACGGCGATGTCATGGGCTCCGATCACTGCCCGGTGTCCCTGACGTTAAACCTCGGAGAATAATTTTACAGCTTTTTCTTTTTACAAGATTTCAGGAGAATCCGCCGTCGGCGGATTCTTTTTTCTCATCCGACACAGCGGCTTACAGTCTGTAGAGCCATCGATGTAATAAACGAAAGAATAACACCGATTGGCGTTCCTTTTGTTTTTCGCTCCTCCGAATACCGAAGACACCATCACAAACGCCGCCATTCACGGCGATGTCATGGGTTCTGATTACTGCTCGGTATCGCTGACATTAAACATCAGAGAGTAATGGGCTGTCAAACCAAACGCGGCCCATACGCAAAAACCCGCCTTCCGGCGGATTTTTGTCTGATGATGCTTTGTTGTCTGATTATTTGGCTTTCGGGCCGTCATGGGTATATTCCAAAATGCCAACTTTGACCCTCTGTTTGTGCGTCAAATCATTTTCCACGGTGTCAATCATCTTTTTGGCAAAGGGACAGGCATAACCGATGGGCGTCCCCTTGGTGATGCACGACGCGAAAGCGATGGTGTCGGCGCCGCGATTGACGATTTCTCTCGCGCGGGCCACGGCCCGTTTGCCGGGGCAGCCGCCGCAATTGATGAAGCCGATGATTTCGATGTCTTCATCGACGCCGGCAAAAGCGCCTTCTTTATTGGCGATGGTTTTGAAATCCCGGGTACCGGGGCAATAATCCTCGGTTTGCATACAGCGAATAATGCCTACTTTCATACTTCCTTCCTCCGACTCTCTTTTTTTTGTATTATAGCAGGATTTCCGTCATACCGCAACGCCCAACACGTAAAAAGGCTCTTCCGGACCGGGAGAAACGCCGGCCGAAGGGCGATGAAAAGGAAGAGCGCCATCTTTCCGATTTTGTGATTGTCATGATGGCTGTGTCGCTTATTGCCACCTTTGCGATTATTTTCGGCATCGAAAACCTTACTTTTTGGGGTCAAATCATAGCGATTGGCTTTGATTCACATCAACCAAAATCCCTGTGACAGCTCATTTTTTCGCCGGGAAAGGCTTATGTGTCATGATAATGCCCTCGGCAATGCGCGATATATATCCGATTGTCTTCGACATGATAAACAAGTCGGTCCTTCGCGTTAATCCTTCGACTGAATTCACCTTGTAAGTCCCCTTTAAGGGCTTCGGGGTCACCGATACCATTCATCGGTCCGTTACGCTCGATATCTTTGATGAGAAGATTGATGCGCTTCAGAGTTTTTTTATCCTGCGTCTGCCAGTACAGATAATCTTTCCACGCGTCATCAGACCAGATTTTTTCACTCATTTGTTTCGATGAGATCGTGTGCCGTGCCTTTGCCCGATCGTAATTCCTGAACAGATTTTAAAACATAAGCTTGATTTTCCGGAGAGAAAAAAGGATCTTCCTGTTTGATTTCAAAAGGAATTCTTCGTTCGCGCAAAACAGCTTTTACATATAGATTGATGGCAGCAGACGAAGTCAGACCGACCGATGAACAAAAGGCATCAAAACAACGCTTATCATTTTCATCAACGCGCGCTGTGAGTGTTGATAATGCCATGATTACCCCCTCCTTTGATTGAATGTGATTTAATTATAACACGAATATCATACAAAAGCAAACAGTTGTATGATCATCGTGGAAAAATCGAAAAAGCGCGCGGCTTTGATGCCTGAATGCCGTGAGGACTATTTTTTGCCTTGTCATTGGATTTTCGCAAAGGCAAACGAAATGACGCGAATATTGTTACTCATCTTATCTTAAAAAACAGAAAAGAGCAACCGAAGCCGCTCTTTTTCTTGAAATCCGTCCTTTTCACTTCGTCGGGATCGGCGCAGGTGAAACGGACAATTTTCCGCTCTTTTTATTTTTGCGCGAAGGCTTGATCCGTGTCCGAATTCGGGGCAAGGGCCGGCGCCGCGCCGTCTTTTTCCACCAGGACAACCTGCATGGCTTCCAAGCGGTAAGCGTAGCCCGCCGTGCCGGCTTGTTCGCCGTTTTTCGCCCAGTTCATCCAGCCGATATTCTGGGCGTGCACACGGTAATACACATCGTAGTGTTTGGCCATTTCGCCGGTCAGGCGCACCTGCATTGCTTCCAGTCTCAGACTTCGGCCGCTGGTGCCGCTCATGGCATTGTTCTTTTTCCATTCGTTTTCCCAGCCGATGTTTTCGATGTGGGTGCGGTATTCGATGTCGCCGTCGTATTTGGGATTGTTGAGATACATCTTCACCCCTTCCAGGCGCAGACTTTGATGGTCGGTGCCCGCGTCGCTGCCGTCCACCGAATAGTCCTGCCAGCCCACATTTTGCACATGGGTTTGATAGACGACCAAGCTGTCTTCTTTCACGTTGTCTTTGTATTTTTCCGTGAAGCGTTTATCCGTCTGCGCATTCGGGGCGATATTCGGCACAGCGCCGTCTTTGTCCACCAGCATGATCTGCATGGCTTCCAGGCGGTAGCCGTAGCCCGCTGTGCCGGCTTGTTCGCCGTTTTTCGCCCAGTTCATCCAGCCGATATTCTGGGCATGCACACGGTAGTACACATCATAGTGTTCGGCCATTTCGCCGGTCAGGCGCACCTGCATGGCTTCTAGGCGCAGGCCTTTGCTGTTGGTTCCGCTCATGGTGTCATTCTTTTTCCATTCTTTTTCCCAACCGATGTTTTCGATGTGGCTGCGGTATTCGATGTCGCCTTTGTATTTTTGATGCTGCAGGTTGATTTTTACCGCTTCCATACGAAGACTTCTGTCGACCGTGCCGGCCATGGTGCCGTTGGTCACATAGGGCTGCCAGTCGACATTTTGCACATGGGCACTATAGGCCACAGCTTGATCGGGGGCTTTTTCTTTGATGATAAAGTTGCCGATTTCAAGCTCTTTTTCGGCTTTGTAATTGTCGTTTTCTTTGGTGTCGATCTTGACGACATAGGTGCCGACATCTTTGGGTTCGCCGGTGATTTCTTTACCGTCCAAATAATAATGCACTTTCTCCACCGCGCCGGCGCCTTCCGCGGGGGTGATGGTGGGTTTTTGCGCTTGATCGCTCACTTCCGCTTCGGCAGGGGTCATGGTGTAGAGCTCTTTGGTGGGTTTGCCTTTGGTGATTTCAAAGGTACCCAGTTCAAGTTCTGTCTTGGCAGCGTAGGTGTCGTTTTCTTTGGTGTCGATTTTGACGGTATAGATGCCGGCATCTTTGGGTTCGCCGGTGATTGCTTTGCCGTCCAGATAGTAGCGCACTTTGTCCACTTCGCCCGCGCCGCTTTTGGGCGTGATAGCCGGTTTGTGGGTTTTGCCGTCGTATTCCGCTTTGACGGGATCCATGGTGTAAAGGGCTTTGGTGGGTTCTGTTTTGGTGGAGGAGCCGCCGCCGGAAGATTTTTCAGTGATAGTGAAAGTTCCGATTTTAACAGGCGTTTCTGTGGCTTTGACGTTTGCGTCGGAATGGCTTTCATCCGTTTTGGTGGTAACATAAACATCATAAGTTCCCACTGCTTTCGGCGTCACAAAACCATCATTCTTTTTAAATGAGACAACGTTAATATCGCCGGCTTTGGTTATTCCACTTTTCAGACTAACCGTCGTTGTTTGATCTTTGGCATCATAAACCGCGCTTTTGGGACTGAAATCAAAGAAATTTTTAGCGTTATCATCCGTTAAGGTGACCTGCTTAATTTTATAGGTGCCAAGTGTTAGATTTGTTGCGGCGTTATAGGTATTACTTGGATTGGTGTCAATTTTGACAGTATATTCACCCGCATCGGTCGGTTTGCCTTCAAGTTCCGTTTCAGAGTCTTTGGCATAATAGTGTACAGCTTTGACTGAGCCCGCGCCTGTGTTCGGGGTGATTGTCGGTTCCTGAGCCTGACCGGTATAATCCGTTTCAGCAGGGTTCATGGTGTAAAGAGAGGCCTCGGGATTTATGGGCTGCGCGAAGATGGTAAATGTACCGGCTTTCACATTATTAGCGGCGCTGTATCGGGTACCCCCTTCCACATTACAGTAGACATCATAGGTTCCGGCGACTCTCGGCGCTTCTGATAAAGCGCTTTCCACATCACCGCCTACAGGCACATAGCGAATATTGGAGATGGTTCCCACGTCATTCACTGTTAGATGATACTCATTTTCCTTGGCTGCCACTATCGCGGTGACAGGATTGCCATTGGCATAACGCGGTCCTTTGGGACTTATCAATTCAATTTGATCAGAACTTGCGGGAACTTGGATCTTAAAGCCGATGATGTCATTAGTAGGGAAATGATTAGTGACAAGATTATTACTTGGGTCATAAACCGTCGCCGCCACTTCCATCGGTTGGTTTAAAGGAGACTCATGATTTTTAAAATTGGTAAATTTATAAGTCAGACTATTTTGATTGACATTCACATTAAAGGTGCAATCTTCAATACCGGAAGTATAATTACTGCTATCTGGATTTTTATAACTCAATCCAGAGATGTATACCCCGTAGTCATCTTGCAACTGATAGTAGGGTATATTTTCACCATTTACCGATTTTTTAAACTGATACCCTTCCGGAAGCGTGATTGTGTATTCGGGACTACTTCCGCTGTGAAACGCGCCATCGTTGCTGGTCAACAGTCCGCCCGTCAAGGTTGCGCCTGGTATTTGATTGACTTTCTGTGTATTAATATTCCAACATGTCAACTTTCCTTGAAGTCCCTCAAAACTGACTTCTACAAAATAGGGATTTGAAACTGTAGCCGGAATCGCGATACTGGTTTCATTAGGACCATCAGCAATTGTTTCTCCATGACCGTCAACTGCGATGGTTTTTCCCCATGTATAATTGGTAGCGGTTCCTCCGCTTACTGTGGCAGTCAAAGTTGAGTCGGTAGCATTCGCGTCAACTTCGATTGGATGGGCAACATATGCGACTACATTTTCAGACGGTCCATACAAATAATTGACGTCTGCTATTTTTTTCCATTACCGTAAACGGTCAATGTCGGAGCGTCGTTGATAATAACGATGATATTTTGGGAAGTACCTTTTTTTCCCTCAGCATCCGTAACTACGCATTTATACGTGCCGGCCTGTTTTTTATAAAGACCGGGATAGCCGTTCGGGAAATCATATGTACTGCTATAACCAACTATATCTTCGCCTAAATACCATTCATATCTGTAAGGCTCTTTTCCGCCGGAGACAGTAACGGACAAATCTGTCGCGTTTCGTTCGCCGGCGTAGTAATTATAGATACTTTCATTAGTGGTGTTCACCGTAATCTCATCGCTCTGCGCCATCGCCGGCGCCGCGAAGACCATCATCGCCAGCACGACGACCATGCCCAATAATATTTTTGCTCTTGTTTTCATGTGTTTTCCTTTCTGTTTTCACAAATCATATCGTCCCTAGGGAATTGCCTAATGGATGTCTGCCGCTGTTTTTATCGCTCCAAGCACCTCCCGTCTTTTCCAGGTAAACCTGATTTTTTTATAAAACGATGACCGTTCAAGCACATCATCCGCTTGACCGTCAGTCGTGAAAGTCCGGTTGAACCGCGTCCCGATGTCTTGTTTCATCGGGTGTATTGTTCTATTGAATTGTAAAGCTATTCATATGAATTATAAATGATTTCTTAAGAATTGTCAATGAAAAGCATTTACGTATTGACGTTTCGTTGACAAGTGGCAGGTTGAAGACAATTCAGGCGTCAGAATGTTGAGTCACGCCATCTTTCGCGGGTCTGAGCGCTTCTCTCGCGAACACCTACGGATCACAACGTTTTTTAACCAATCAAAAAACCCGGCCGAAGCCGGGGCTGTCATTTTTTCTTTGTGAATTTTGGGAAAAACATCGCCGCGCAAAAGAACACCAGATTCCAAAAACAGAAGGGATCAAAGACGAACATCATCATCGCGCGGCCGATTTTGTCCGCTGCCGTTACCGATTCGGCGTCGAGGTGGATGAGCGCTAGGAACTGACTGCCCAGCCCAAGGACGAAGAGCAGCCAGAACCATGGTGTTTTCATGCGTTTGTCCATTAGATGAACACCACGTCGACGGTGGTGGTGTCCACTTTCTGGGCGCCGATGGCGGCCACGGCGGACGCGCCGCCGGAAGCCAAGGCGCCGCTGGCGAGCATCGCTTCCACGCCGATCTGAATTTCGGAATCGGTGATATCGGGCTTATAGCTGTCCAGTGAGACGGTCATGTTTTTGCCGTTTTCGCAGGTAAACTGGGTTTTGAGGACTTTGGTTGTTTTGGTTGCCATGGTAATTGTTTCTCCTTTGTTATGTTTTTTTTGCTCGCGATGTGATCGCGAAACGTGAAACAGATACATTAATGATGTGAGCGACAAGCCCTTGCCGAGCGGCCGGATGCGTGACGAACTCGTTCGTCTAAGCATTCAGACATTGGGCAAGAATAACGGACATGAGCATATAGCGCTTTAGCGCGTCGCGACAGCGCGGATGCGAATGGACGTAGGATTGCGAGAGCGTGACTCCACCCGCTTCGCTCGATAAGTTCGCATGTTCCAAATCAAAGATTTGGATGCTCACTTAAACACGTAGCAATCCGTTAGCTTATCGCACATTTTGGGTCAGGCTTCGCGGGTCAATTTAGCGCCATTCGGCGTCAAGACCCGTTAGACCCGTCCCTAAATCACAATTTGAAATCCGGATTTTCCGGATTTCTTCCACAATTATTCATTATTCCTTATTCATTATTAATTGTTAATTACGAGGGGGTCTGCCTTGAATAGCTTCCCCGTATCCATCATCATTCATCATTAAATCGCCGTTAGTTTTCCGTCAGTGCGGACACGCGCACAGCGTACACCGCGTCGGTGGTGGGTTGGGTGAGCCCGTCAATCGCGCGGGCAAGGGCCCAGATTTCGCTGTCAGCGGCGCTGGTGCGGATTTTGCTGTAGGAATGGGTTTTGGTGACGGTTTTGCCTTCCACCACGCCGTAATTGTCCGTCATGCGCAGGGTGGTTGATTCGAGTACGGATTGCATTGCCATAATGTTTCCTCCTTTGCTGGTTCTGATTGGCTCGCGGGATACAGCCTTGCCGTTTGGGCTTTCAAGCGCTTGTGCTTATATAATCTGTTGAGCGTGCGATTTTTCCCACGTTTTTTTGAAAAAATTTTATTTTTTTGAAATTCATTCATTTTTTTTATTTTTCTTGCGTTTTTACGCTGATTATGCTATATTTTGAATGAAATCTATTTTGAAAGGAGTTTGTTTTATGTCAAAACCCAAAGTTCAACAGCAGTCCAATGCGGTTCAAGCCATGGCTGAAGCCGCGGCATCCGGCAGTCTTGCCGCCCGCAACACCTTGCTGCTCTCGTTGACGCCGATGATTGTGCGGGCTGCGGAAAATGCCGCTCACCTGACCAGCGACCGGGATGACGCCGTTCAGGACGGTTATCTCTATATGCTGGGACTGATTGACCGCTACGATCCGGCTGCCGGTGTCTGCTTTTTG
>CACZTE010000074.1 GCA_902784045.1 uncultured Eubacterium sp.
CTGCCACATTTTGGCGGAAAACGAAACACTGGCCAACGAAGTATACGATAAAGCCAAGGACTGCAAATCAAAATCGGATTTTGAAAAACTCATCAAAGAATACAAGGGCAAAACCGGCATTTCCGAAGCTACCGATCTCGGCGACTTTACCAAATCATCAATGGTCAAGGAATTTTCCGATGCCGCTTTTTCCATGAAAAAAGACACCGTAAGCCATCCGGTCAAAACGGATTACGGCTATCACGTCATTTACGTCTATGATGTCAACAAAGCGGATGCCCCCAAAATGGAAGATTTCCGCGATCAGCTTGAAGCGTCTTATAAGTCCGAAAAAGCCCAGGAAGAATACGAAGCCCTGGAAAAACGTCTGAAAGAAGAAGCAAACATCAAACACGAAGACAAAATCAAAGATGCCGATGAAGAATATATCGACAAACTCAAAGAAGAGCTCCATGTGGAAACACATGAAAACGTGATTTAATCCATTGCTTCAGAAAGCTGAAGATGATTAATCATACCGGTTGAAACTCGGCGAAGCCGAGTTTCTCTGTTTTTTACTACGCTTCGAAAAAACTGTTTTAAGTGTCCAAACCGGCTGCTGAAAGGTGAACACAGGTTCTTGTGGGACTCAATCCGTTGGGACGAATGTTTTGACTTGTGCTGAAATTTGGTGTTTAGGCGATGTTCGGCTTTAAAAATAAACCGAGACACAGCTAAAAACAGCATTAAAAGGCATTCACGCGAAGCGACAAAATCGATTGTGAGGTTAATACGTGAGCGAAAAAAGTTCGGCTCAAACATTTGTTAAAGGGGCAACGGTTTTAGCTGTGGCGGGGATCCTCTCCCGCGCGATCGGCCTCTTTTATAAAGTGCCGCTGTACCACATGGTAGGCAGCTACGGCAACGGTATTTACGGCAATGTCACAAACATTTACAACATGCTGCTGATGGTCTCCACCGTCGGGATGCCCGTTGCCATCTCCAAAATGATTTCGGAAGCGATGGCCACCGATGATTATTATGCCGTCAGGCAGACATACCGTGTGTCAATGGTATCGCTGTTAATCCTCGGCGGGGCAGCAACATTGTTTTTGCTTTTCGGCTCCGACGCCATCATTGCTTTCGGGCATTGGCCGAGAGAGAGCTATCCGGCTTTAATGGCCGTTGCGTTTGCGCCCTTTGTCATCGCGATATGCTCGGCATACCGCGGATTTTTCCAGGGAATGCAGCTGATGAATCCCACGGCGATCTCTCAGATTTGGGAGCAAGTTGTCCGAGTGGCTTTGGGCGTGGTGCTTTGCTATTTCTTTGTGGCCGGCGGATACGGAACGGGAATGGGCGTTGCCGGCGCGATTTTAGGCGCGACGGTTGGCGGCGTCATTGCCGTGGGCTATCTGATTAACGATTTTCTCAAATACCGCGGGGAACATCCCGAAATTTTCGCGAAAGATCTCACCCCAACCAACACATGGCAGCAGTCTTTAAAACGGTTGCTTCTCATTGCTGTTCCTGTCACTCTCACGTCGGTTATCGTATCCCTTTATGCCACCATCAATTCCTTTATCTATATTCCCAGGCTCGGCCTGGCCGGTATTGATAAAATGACGGCAACCATGATGTTCGGTGATTATACCAATGTGGACATGCTCATTAACTTGCCTCTTGTCGTCTCTGCCAATCTGGCTGTCGCGATGATTCCGGCGATTTCCGAAGCCTATGCTGTCGGAGATAACAAAACCGTTATCGATCGTATCAATCTCGCGATGCGATTGGTTATCATTGTCGGTTTTCCCAGTTGCGTAGGCCTTTCTGTGCTGTCTAACGGAATTTTTGATTTGCTTTTTCCGGGTTCGCTCTATGGTCCGGGACTCATGCGGGTTTTTGCTTACATTACCATTTTTATGATGCTTTCTAACATTTTTCAAAGCATCTTGCAAGCCATTGACCATTTCCGAATTCCGCTGATTACCCTGGCGGGAGGCACAGTGATTTTCTTCATTGTCGGTTGGTTTGCCATGGCAGTGCCCTCTCTAAACATTTACGGCATGGGTCTGGCTTTCGGGATTACCTTTGTTTATCAGACCGTTGTTAACTATTTCTTTGTCAAGCGTTATACCGGGATGCGCATCGATTGGATCCAGACGATTATCAAACCTTCCGTCGCGTCGGCTTTAATGGGACTTGCTGTGTTCGGCGTTTACCATCTTGTCCATCGATTCGCGGGCAACTTTATCTCACTGATCCTCGCGATAATCGTCGGTGTCGCGGTTTACGCGGTGGTTTTGGTTTTGATTGGCGGCATTGATGAGGATACCTTGCATGCCCTTCCTGGTAACCGGTTTATTCTACCTGCAGTCAATCGGATATTGGACATCAAAAACAGATTGACCGGAAAATAATCATTGTCCGGAAGTTTGATTTAAAAAGACGTTTTGAATTTTATAAGGTCATCCGATGCGGCGAGGTGGTGTCAAAGCATTTTGCACGATGTCGTTTTGTAATCTTCAGACTTGTTATTCATCACATAAAGGAGTCGTTATGTTAACCATTCTTGGATTGGGTCCCGGCGCGCCGGAAGACTTATCCCTCGGGGCTTTACACTGCCTCAAACAGAGTAATCGCGTTATACTGCGCACGGCGGTCCATCCCATGGTGCCTTTTTTGTCGCAAGAAGGTGTGTCTTTTTCTTCTTGTGACGATATTTATGAAGAAAAGGCGGATTTTGAAGCCGTTTATGAGGCGATTACAAATCGCGTACTGACCGAGGCTCAGTCCGGTGACGCGGTTTATGCCGTTCCCGGCCATCCGATGTTCGGGGAAGCCACGGTTCAAGCCGTCATTGCCGCGTGTGAAAGCCGGGATATTTCATACCGCGTTCTGGCGGGTGTCAGCTTTGTCGATAGTGTGGCGGCGGCACTGAAAATCGATGCTGTTGACGGTCTTTCAATCATCGACGCCTATACTGTTAAAAACGATCTTCCCGATCCCAGAAAAGCATGTTTGATTACACAGATTCACAGCCGTCATACAGCGTCGGAAGTCAAACTTGCCTTGGGAAAGCTCTATAGCGATGATACAAACGTCACTTATGTCATCGGCGCCGGGACGGCTGATGAACAGATTATCCGTCTGCCGCTTTATGAAATCGACCGTGTCGATGCTGTCAATCATCTCACGACGTTGTATATCCCGGCCGATCCCGAAAACAATCGCATTTTCAGCGCGTTGACGGATTTGATGTCCGATTTGCTGGGCCCGGATGGCTGTCCGTGGGACAAAGCCCAAACCCATGAAAGCCTTCGCCGCTATTTGCTTGAGGAAACCTATGAGGCCGTCGATGCCATCGATCGCGGTGATGACGAAAACCTTAAGGAGGAATTGGGAGACATTCTCTTTGAAGTGGTTTTTCAAGCGGAACTGGCAGAAAGAGAAGGTCTGTTTGATATTGGCGATGTACTTTCCGGTGTGACAAACAAAATGATATCCCGTCATCCTCACGTATTTGGTGATTTTAAAGCCGATACACCGGATGCGGTCTCCGACGCGTGGGAGATAATCAAACAAAAAGAAAAACAAACCAAAAGCGTCAATGAGGAAATGCACGCCATTCCCAAATCTTTTACGGCTTTAATGACGGCGGATAAGCTTCAGAGTAAGGCCGGCCGTGTGGGATTTGATTGGGACGATCC
>CACZTE010000075.1 GCA_902784045.1 uncultured Eubacterium sp.
CCTTTTCATCAATGGCTTCATCGACGACGGATTCAGTGACATCCAGTGTCAGCAAGACGCGTTTGACCGTATGGGTGTACGAGCCGATTTGAAGACCCGTATTATCCCAATTTTCAGCCAAATATGCCGGCGCGGTTTGTTCGATAGCGGAAAAAATATCACGATTGACAATCATGGCTGATCACCTCCGTCAGTTGTTTAATCTTCGCTTCAGACCGGACGCGTTGATGGATGGCGCCTTGCGTGGCGTATTGATTCACATTGCGCAGTATTTCTTTTTCTTGGTCAATTAAAGCCAAAACAAACGCTGTAAACGCTTCATCATGACGGCGCGCCGGCGAAAAACCAATGGCGTAATCCAGGGGAAAATCGATACGCATGTCCCCCGGAATCGCTTTGATGATTTGATAAAAATGATGGTCCTCCCGAACGATACGCTCGGAAACGATACGGTAGCCATTGTTCTCTAAAGCATGGCGGACCAAATCAGCGCGGTTCATCGGCTGGATCACAAAAGTCTGAATGTGATAATCCGTCGATGAAAGACAGTTAAGTTTTTGGGCGATCAAATGACCGCCCATGCCGGCAATAACAGCCGTATCAACTTCACCCGGTGAAATGACGTCAAATCCATCGCCGAGCCTGCATTCTATCATGGATGTCAAATGGCGTTTAACCGCTAATGCTTTTGTTTTTTCAAGAGAAGGTTTACTGATATCCGACGCGATCACATGTTTCGCTTTGTTAGACGCGATCAATGAGGCGGCCAAATATCCGTGATCACACCCCATATCCCATACACATGTGGTGGGTTCAACGCTTTCCAGAATGACGTCAAGCCTTTTACTCAGCATTAAGTCAAATAATCCTTTAGTTTTTTACTTCTGCTGGGATGTCTCAATTTGCGAAGCGCTTTAGCTTCAATTTGTCTGATTCGCTCTCTGGTGACGTTAAACGTTCTACCCACTTCTTCCAAAGTGCGGGCTCTGCCGTCATCGAGGCCAAAACGAAGACGCAAGACTTTTTCCTCACGTTCAGTCAGCGTTCCCAAAACTTCAATCAACTGTTCTTTCAAAAGCGCGTATGACGCGGCGTCTGCGGGCGCCATGGCGTTTTCGTCTTCGATAAAATCGCCGAGATGACTGTCATCTTCCTCACCAATCGGCGTTTCCAAAGAGACCGGATCCTGGGCGATTTTTTGAATTTCACGGACTTTTTCTTCGGTATAGCCCATTTCATCCGCGATTTCTTTGGGCGTGGGCTCTCTGCCGTTTTCCTGAAGGAGCTGACGGGATACCCGGGTGAGTTTGTTGATGGTTTCAACCATATGAACGGGAATGCGAATGGTTCTGGCCTGATCGGCGATTGCCCGCGTGATGGCCTGTCTGATCCACCAGGTCGCGTATGTGGAAAATTTAAATCCTTTTTTATAATCAAATTTTTCAACGGCTTTGATCAAACCCAGATTGCCCTCTTGAATGAGATCCAAAAAGCTCATGCCTCTGCCCATATAACGCTTGGCAATGCTGACAACCAGGCGTAAACTGGCTTCGGCCAATTTCTTTTTCGCTTCTTCGTCGCCTTCCTCCATGCGTTTCGCCAGTTCCATTTCTTCTTCGGCCGTCAAGAGAGGCACTTTCCCGATTTCTTTGAGGTATAAGCGAACCGGATCGTTCACGCTGACACTGTCGGAAATGTCGGTCGCTTTTTCCGTTGATTCTTCTTCCTCTTCAATTTGTTTCAATTCGTCGATATTGGTTTCATCAATATCTCCGATATCCACGTCATCTTTAAAATTTAAAGTAATCCCTTCTTTTTGGAGATACATATAGATGCTGTCTATTTCTTCAGAGTCTAAATCAACGTCCTCAAGGGCAGCGTCCAAATCATTGCTGGTCAAATTTCCGGTTTCTTTTCCTTTTTCAATCAAAGCCTTCACTTCCGGCATATTGATTAGTTCTTCGATTGATTCTTCTCCGGTATCTTCATTTGTCAGCAAGTTTAAAGTCTTATCTGTTACCTGAATATCATCTTTTCCCATTTGCTTCCTCCTCATTGGATTGAACTGATTTTAAAACCGTTAATTGCTTTAAAAGTTGTTGCCTTTGTTCAATATCATCCGAATCACAAAGTTTTATTTCAGACGTGATCCGTGAAATCTCGTTTTCCAAATAACTGCTTTTGATGATGTTGACCGCTTCGTCAATATTGATTTGAGTTAATTCAACATTTTCCGAAATCAACAATTTCGAAAGATTCTTTTTGTCTTTGTCATCTGATAAAAAGCTCAATACAGAGACGGCGTCAATTTGCGTTCCTGAATGATCACATGCTTTAATCGCTTCAAAAACATTGCGGTAAAAACCGTCGGAAAAATAGGATTCGGAGAATTGTGAAAGACAGTTTGTGTTTCTTTCCTCAATGGCCTGCCTCAATACCGCGCATTGCGCCTGAGCGTACGCTTTTTTGATTTTTTTGTTTTTCACCTGATAATTCAGACGCATTCTGCCGATCGCTTGTTCCTTTGCCGTACCGCGTTTTCGTGCCGCGTCGATGATCACCTGTTGTGATATTCCCGTTTGTTTGGATATTTGCTCGGCATATAGCGATACGGAAACCTC
>CACZTE010000076.1 GCA_902784045.1 uncultured Eubacterium sp.
ACCGAATAGACTATACGTATTGATTTCAGGGTATGTAATCTATAAAATAAATTTAATAAAGATTAAGATGTTAGGAGCTTTTTTTGTGAAGCGTACTATTAATATAAAATTTGATATCGATCCTTCATTCACCAAGATTGAGATTATAATCCGATCAAATGAAAAAACAGAGTTAACAAAAAATATCGCTTCAATGATTAGAGATTATGTGATACAGGAGGAAACTGAAAGTACAGCGATAGAAGTTTTTAAGGGAAACAATTCGAAAAAAATAGACCAGAATGATATTGTACGAATTTATATAGAAGATCGAAAGCTTATCGTTGTGGCTCTCGATGACATATACCAGGCGCGCGGCACACTTCAGTCACTTGAAGATACGCTGGATTCGAAAAGTTATATACGTATCAGCCAATCTGAGATCATTAACTTGGATTATGTTTCTAGCTTTGATATGTCTATAAAAGGTACGATTAAAGTTGTTTTTGAAGACGACAGCTGCTCCTGGGTTTCAAGGAGGTTTGTAAAAGCAGTACAGAAAAGATTATCAGATCTTGCCCGGAATGGGGGTGTCAGCAATGAATGAGATTAAGAAAAGTCTTATGCTCAGGTTTCTGATAGGTTTTATTTTGGGAATGATTATTGGCGCTTTTTTCTATATTGTAGCTGGCGTGTTGGATGCTTCCTTTCAAACAGCAGAAGTAGGAGATATCATAATATGTCTTATCAGCTGTGGAATATACGGCGCAGTGTGCACGTGTGCGATGATTCTTTATAAGATTGAAAGTATAAGTCTTGTGTATGCAACTGCAATTCATTTTCTGATAGTAATGGGTGGATTATATGTTTTGGGGCTTGTCCTAGGCTGGGAGTTCGACAATACAATCGTTATGATGATCTTTATATCTTATTTGCTCATATTCATTATAAGCTGGAACATTATGTATTATGTCGGTAAACGAAAAGCGAAAAAAATGAACAAAACCCTTCAGGAGTGGAAGGCATACCGAGAAAAAACAAAGGGAAAAGAACATGAAACGATTTAAAAAGGTGATAAGGATATGAATCCCTTGCTGTTTTCATGTTTGGAATGAAAAATCAAAATAAAAAGCTGACAAAAATTCCTTTAGAGCAATTTGAAGATATCTTTGAATATGCTAAAGGAATCAAAGGACATTATCCAATATTAAGATACCGGTATCAAAAGGTTCAGAATATGCATTATATCTGGCATTAAAGTTTGATGATATATCCAATCTTGTTTTATCTACTCCATCTGTCTACAGTTTTCCGGATTGGATTTTAATAATCCCGGTGCATCATGGACATTGAAAGGTCATGATGTTCCATATATTGACTTAATGAAGACGACATTTCCATTACATTTAAAAGTATGATTCTGAGAATGAACATTGAATCACCAGAGGTAAATAAGGAATTATATGACGTTGCCTTGTTTATGGATTCTTAAAGGGATGAAAAGCTTATTCCGGTTCAAGATATAAAAGCAGACATTCTGCTGAACGCCGGTAAGAATGGTCAAATGTGGGGAAGTTATGACATGGCTTTGATTGTTAAAAGCAAAAACAATAAAGCTGTTATCTGCGTTTATGAGGATGCTGGTCATTCGTTCGAAGGAAACGGAGTGGTTAATCAACCCGGTATGGGAATGCGACTTGGGGATAATGAAGAAGGAAAATAATCTACTAAAAAAATGAAAAAGCTGTTAGTGATTTTTAATTCTTATCATAAAAATAGATTTTAGTTGATACGGAGGTAGACAATGGATAAAATACTGAAAGGGATTTTGAAGGTATTACTGATTATCTTATGTATTATAGTGATTTTTGCCGGGGTAATATTTGGTTTGAGATTGTATAACGATTATAAATTCGACAGTGTGAAATCTCACAACGATGTTGATGTGACAGATATGAGTCAGTATCCTACAAAACTGGATGGAATTGAGGTAAGAATTGTCGATAATGGTGCTTTTCAGGGATTTCACCTTATTCCGCAGAATAAAAAGTTTAAAGGTGTAATAGTTTGTTACGGCGGCTCCGATGGCAGTCCTTTTTTCGAAGTCGCACAAAGTTATGCGCAAAAAGGCTATGAAACGTTGTCGATATTCATGTTTGGTATGAAAAATCAACCTAAAGAGCTCACAAGGGTACCGCTGGAACAATTTGGTGATGTGCTCGATTATATCGATAAAAACATAGGGGATAAATATCCAATTACAATAGTGGGGGCATCCAAAGGCGCAGAGTATGCTTTAAACCTTGCGGCCAGATACGACGAAATTTCAAATGTTATACTGTTTGCGCCTGTCGCATATAGTTTTTCCGGTTTGAACTATAATGCTGTTAGCTCTGCTTCTTCGTGGACCTGGCAAGGTAAAGAAGTCCCTTATGTTAATATACAAAATGCTTCCTTTTTCGCTCTGCTTAAAGATATGCTGTTTCCTATGATGATAGGAGCTCCTGCGAATTTTAGAGGCCTTTATGATGCTGCTCTTGATGCGGACAAGGATAAAGATGCAAAGCTTATTCCTGCCGGAAATATAAAAGGGGATATTCTGGCAATATATGGTGAAGAAGATGGTATGATGGATACAGCAAAAATGGCGAGTCTGATTAAAAGTCAACATGCTAATACTAAAGTATGCGGCTATTCAAACGCCGGGCATATGTTTTCAGGAAACGGAATCATGACTGAATTCGGAATGCGGATGAATCTTGGAGGCACCGTTGAAGGAAACGAAAAAGCTATGATAGAGTCCACGAAAGAAGTTGAAAAATTTCTAAAGTTACATCATGAAGGATATATGGCACAAACCCCGTAATAGTCCATATAAACGATGTTAAGTTTTTTTCGCATTTGCAATTACAGTGGGGTGATAAGGCGTTTATAGTCAAAATATTCTTATCATTTTGATCAAGCGATAACGAGCAATCTGTTCCGATCTTTTTATATTGTGTGCGCGATTATTAAATCTGCCCGTCAAATAGAAAAAGGACGGGCAGTTTGGTTTTCTTGTAGTTTGAAATATTTATAAAATAGGATTTTGACATAATATAACAAAATGTTATATCATGGGTAAATTGGCAATTCATCAATTAAAAAGTCGATTGAGACACAAAAATGTGTTAATTCAAATACAAACAACGTATTTTTTGCTTCAACGCAGCTATTTGCTGAGGATAAAGAAAAATGAAAAAACCATTATTATCTATTTTGTTTTCGTTGGTGATGCTTTTCAGTATTTGTCCGATGAATGTTTTATCGGCGGCGGAGATAAAGCATAAAGATATCGCAAACACCGGATTTGACATCAATCATGATAAAGAGAATTTTGACGAAACGGCGTTCAACAAAGAAGGAAAGATCTTGCCTCCCGTGAAAAGCCAATTTCACGAAATGAAGAATATCAGCAGTTCGGATTCCTTTGATTATACGAAGGAGCAAAAAAAACCAAATCCGAAGGAAAGTTCAAACGAAAATATTCTAAAAACGGGTATGATGCTGATGGGGAAGATGAAGTTCGACAATCCCAATGAATGGAGTAAACTGGTTCTTTGGATATGGAGTGGCCGTGGAAACAGCGAAAAAAGTGAGAATACGATGCGAAATGCCGATAATGAACCTGTGAACATGGACCTTTCCTATAAGCTCACGGCTTATACCGGTAAAAAGATTGAGTCTCCCAAAATCACCCTGATGAGTAAAAGTGGAAAAGTGTATACTGAGAATGATGATTATAGCCTAACCTATTATCGTTATGTTTATCTCAATTCTAACAAGCCATATCAGATTGAGGTCGATCCCGAAAACATTTCGGATTTTGGCGACTACACGGTCGTTGCGATGCCAACACGAAACGGCGTTCTCTCCGGTGAAGCGCGGGATACATTCACCGTGATAAAATAGCCAAGTGTTGCTGATGAGCTTTTTTCAGAAATAATCTGTGCCTTTTGCCGGATTTAAATGATATGTTTATCAGCAAAATGGTTAGTCAATTCTTAAATTGGTACAGTGTTGTTGTTTTTTCATTTGACATTATACTTAAAGGTAAAGGGTTTTGCTCGCTTTTCATGAAATCCTTATTTTACACCATTAAATATACACACTTCCTCACTTGTAGCACCTTTGCGGATATTTGGCAAATTAGACAATATCAGATTATTTAGATAGCATAGTTCCTCATCAGGATAAATATATTCATCGTGCTATTGAAATCGAACAGGAACCGATGGTTGCGTTAGATGAAACGAGTTTATTTGACGATGAGCCGGTTATTTTGTACAATGAACACAAGATTGATGATTTAAGAGGACATGTTCATGAAAGATTATATGATTATCGGTGAAATTCTGGGCGTTCATGGGGTGCGCGGTGAGTTAAAAGTCAAACCGCTGACCGATGACGCCAAGCGTTTTTCAGACCTTGAGCGCGTGACAGTCAGACACAAAGGCAACATTGCGGAATATACGGTGAGCTCAGTACGCTATCATCAGAATCAAGTGTGGCTGTGTTTTGAGGGCGTCACCGACCGCACCCAGGCGGAAGCATTTCGCGGCGCCTTGCTTTCTGTACCCCGGGAAGAAAGCGTGCCTTTGGCGCCGGGCGAGTTTTTTATCGCGGATCTTATCGGCGTGCGGGTCATCGATGCCGAAAAAGGGGACATCGGCGAAATCAAAGACGTGTTGACGGGAACGGGCTCTGTGGACACCATTGAAATTAAGCTGAAGGACACGG
>CACZTE010000077.1 GCA_902784045.1 uncultured Eubacterium sp.
AATATCCCTATATAAAGTTTAACACACCCTGAAGCTTTTTGAAATTATATCATTGCAAATAAAACTAAAAAATTATTTTAAAACCTTTGATTTAATCACATCCATTATTTTTCTTTCTCTAGCGAGCCAGATATAGACATTGAGACGGATGCCGAGAATGATAAACAAACACATCAGATCGATGGAGAATAAAAGCATCAGCAGAGCGCCTAAAGGTCCGAACAACAGAATATATTTATCTGATGAATTGCTCATATAGATAAAAATGCGAAAGACGATATTAATGCTAAGCGTTGTAAAAATCGCTCCCGGCAAAGCATCTCTAAAACGGGTTTTTACTGTTGCAGCGGTGCTGAAGACAAAAGCAAACAGAATGGTTTCCGCTGTCAAAGAAATAAGATGCGTGATTGCTTGGATAAGCATGGATGAAACAAGCGGATTTTGAAAGTCCTTCAGGAGTCCCAGAAAAAACGCGTTGGCAAACATTTGACTTGAAAACATAATAAAAACGATTATTCCGGCGATGATGATGATTTCAACGGCAGTTATGAGATGGCTTGTCCACGTATACCGTTTGGGCTGTTCATACAGGGTGTCAATCACACTCATAATATTTGTGGCACCGGTAAACAAACCGATGAAAAAGACAACGGCCATCAGAGGTGTGCTTCCGATAATATTAAAATGGGCGTTTTTCAAAAAATACAATAGATAATTGTATGGTACTTTTGGCAGAATCCTCCCAAGAAAATTGATAAGATACGTGCTGTAAGCGGAAAAAGCATTTCCTTGAAACAAATAAATTGTAAAGTATAATACTGGTAACAGAACGAGCAGAAAAATAAAAGCCATCTGCATCGCAAGACCCAAAATGTTCATATCGGTAAAATCTTTGACGATAAACAGAAGGGTTGGTTTGATGGCTTTCACCAGACTTATTCCTTCATGTTCCAAGGTGTTTTTTATATGTTCAATCGGTTTTGGAAGAGCCATGGTTGTACCTCCGACCGGTTTCTGGATGAACTCGCTGATAATAGTAGTTGATAGACATGCCGACGACGATGATTAGTGACATTGCGAAAATAAAGACCAAAAACAATAGCACACCTTCTAACATCAAAGCGATGTTTTCGCTGTCAATAAAATTCAATAAAGTGTTTTTTACAATTAGACTTCCCAAAAGCCATACAACTGTGATGAAAATACTTCCGGGAAAAACGGTTTTAACGGATAATCGTTCCGGAGGCGCTAATATAAAAGCGACCAATAAGGCAACAAAAGGAATAGCGTATATTAATCTGTCCAAAAAGCCGAAAATAATATTGTATTGCCAGCTGTTTAATCCCCAAAGAGCGGCTTCCTGAGAGGCCAAGTAATTTAGGGGAGTAATAATCAACAGTGGAATGCCGACAATAAGCGTCAAAATAATGAGGTTGCGTATGCCGACGAGATAGGTGATGACAAAATTACGCGTTTCAGTAATATACATCACGCGGCAGGTGATGAGATTAAAGGTCCGAATAAACATGGTTCCGAAATGAACAAGCATTACAAAATAGACAAAAGTCGCAAAAGAGGAAATCTCCAAATTGCCATGCAGGTTGGAAAATTCTAAAATGGTTTTCATAAAATTGGGCATCATAGATGAGATTATGTTATTGATGCCTTGCGCATTGGATCCGGCAAGTTTGTTCAACAAAACACTTAGAAGGATGAGCAGTGGAATAATCGAAAACAATAATGAATAAGCCAACTGAGCGGCATAACCGATCAAACGATTATTATAAAACTCATCTTTTAAAAAGAGAAGTAAGTTTTTGATGTTTGACATGGACGCCCTCCAAAAAAATGATGAATGAACGTAAAGATATTAGACCCTTTTCGGAATTGTTAATTTAATGCTTTCATGTTTTCATGCAAAAACAACAGATGTTTGTTTTTCGTATTAGCGACCAACAAAGGCACAAAAACACTGCGTGCCAGTTGCCTGAAAAACGCAGCCTTAAATTCTCGGTCGGCAAAAGATATTTTAACACAAAGGTTCAAATGATAAAGCGCGAAGAAGTGTATGGTTAAAATCAGGAAGATCCGCGATGGACATAACCTTGGCGTTTTTCGCGATTTGTCTGTTTAAAGAAAGCTCATCTGCAGAGAGCAAACAATGGATAGCGCCGTTTCCCGCGCCGTTTCCCAGAAGCCTGACAGATAAATCTTTTGGCAGGAGTCCTGTGAATTTCGCACTGTCTATACTCATATAATTGCCGAAACCGCCGGCAAGATAACAGGTGTCCAAATCGGTCACAGTCGTATTGGTTTCTTTTAAAAGGAAAAATACAACTGTTTTTATGGCTGCTAGGGCGTTTTGCAAAGTGCGTATATCTTTTTGAGTGATTATAATTTCCTTACCGTCAGGATTCTCTAATGCTGTCATCAGAACAAATGCTTTTTCTGCGTCGGTTTCGATGATTCGAAAACCTTCGGGATGTTGGTTGATAGCATCGCCGGTTAAAAAATTGCCGCTGGTGTCAATAAGACCTAATTTTAACAAACATGATAGAGAATCGATAATGCCAGAACCGCAAATGCCTACAGCAGGAGTATTGTCAATGACAGCGTAACTCAATTTTCCGTTTTCGTAGGAAACGGATTCGATGGCGCCGGTTTCCGCACGCATGCCCATGCTCAGGCCGCCGCCTTCAAAGGCGGGGCCGCAGGCAGCGCTGCACACCGTCCATGATTGGCCGCATCCCAAGGCAATTTCACCGTTGGTTCCGAGATCGATGACAAGAACTGGTTTTTCGGATTGAGGAACCGATGTCAATAAAGCGGTCGTATCCGCGCCGATAAAAGCGCCTACAGGAGCAAGGCTTCTTAAAACACATTCGGGATGCACAGCTTGATTTGTTTTGATGCTTTCACAATCGAATAAGTGTTCATCTTTGACAGGAGCGTCAAAGGGGTATTTACCAAGGGATGACGG
>CACZTE010000078.1 GCA_902784045.1 uncultured Eubacterium sp.
GACAGAGGGCGATATTACTCGCGGTACCACCTCAATTCCGCCTTCCTTCACAAGAAGACGCTCATCGCGTACGCAAGGATTTGTTTGATTCTAAACCTTTTAATACGCTGTGCGCGGTAACGGGCGCACCCGTTGCAGCCTACTGATTTGTTTTTAACAAAAGTTTGGTGCACGGCTAACGAAATGTATTCGGCTTACTTGTTTATGCTTCCTTTCACCGGCCGGAAGTTCTCTGGATAAACGCCGTAAACTTACTTCTTTTCGCTCATCACTTTGAGAAAATTCTAACATGGTGTAAAAAAAGGCGCAAGTATTTTTTATAAAACAATTTTTATTGTTTTAAACCGAAAACAAAGTTGTGTTTTATTTATTAGACTAAGCACAGTTTTTTTGTTTGATTTTGCTACATGATGATTTTAGGATTATTTGCTTTCTCTAATATAAAGAAAAAGTATAATGGAATCTTGGCAAGTTAACCGTTGATTATTCTTTTAAAATTGTGCTTTTGATTATTATTATTTTCTATTTTTTTATTTTGGAATGTTTCCCAATTAATAAGAACCCTTCCTCAATTATAATGATGTTTCTTCGGAATGCCTTGAGTTTTAAGGTTGAAAGTGATAAACTTTATTGTATGAGATTAAGAGCATTAGTTGCGCTTGCCGCATGTCGAATGACAAAAAAAGTTTTGCATCTATTTGGAAGAGGCGGGACCAATTTGCCGGGCACCGTTGCACTGCGTATCGATAAAAATCTATTAAAATTACTCTCTGAAGACGTAACCGCGATTGCCGTAACTGGCACCAACGGTAAAACAACGACATCACGCATGATCGAACAGGTTTTAATTGATGCGGGATATGATGTTTTTACCAACCGTTCCGGTGCTAATCTAAAAAGCGGCGTAACCGCGTCTTACGTTGAAAACGCGGCTGCCGGCGGCCGTCCCACGAAAACCGTTGCCGTAATTGAGTGTGATGAAGCGGCTTTTGAAGCGGTTTCTGAAGCTATCTCCCCAAAGGTTATTGTCGCGACGAACGTTTTTCGCGATCAACTCGACCGTTATGGTGAGGTCTCGCATACCCTTGGTAAAATCAGAGCGGGAATCAAAAAAAGTCCATCGGCGACGCTATGTCTCAACGCGGATGATTCTTTGATTTCAACCCTTGCGGAGGATGCCGAAGGAAAAGTCGTATATTACGGTGTAAATGTACCCATTTATAAAAACCGGGTGCATGAGATTTCCGACGCGCCTTATTGTGTGCGCTGTCACGGCGAATACCGATATGATTATATTACTTACGGACACCTTGGGGGGTTTTATTGCCCCAATTGCGGTTATAAACGGCATGATCCCGATGTTTATGTCAGCAAAATCGAGGCCAAGGGTTCGGACAATACGGATGTCCGCATGGTGATTAACGAAAAAGAATATTTTGTACGCATTAATCTTCCCGGCGGCTATAATATTTATAATGCCTGCGCCGCGGCCGCGGCCGGAACAGCCTTCGGCATTGATGCCGAAACAACTACCCATGCCCTTGAGCACTTTACCGGCGGGTTTGGTCGAATGGAAAAATTTTCGGTAAACGATGCTGAAATGCGTATGATTCTCATTAAAAACCCCAATGCGTGCAATCAGGTGCTCAATTTTTTGAGCAATATTGAGGAACCTGTTGTTTTTTCCATCATTTTAAATGATCGCGATGCCGACAGTACGGACGTCAGTTGGATTTGGGACGTGGATTTTGAGCAAATAGCCGAAATGGATGATCATCTTAAACAGCTTTATCTTTCAGGAACTCGGGCCGAAGAAATGGCGTTGCGCCTGAAATATGCCGGCGTTCCCGAAGAAAAAACAAAAGTGATTAAAGATTATGAGGCCTTAATTGAAACATGTTCGAAGTCATCTTATCCCGTTTATTTGATGCCGACATATTCGGCGATGATCGATCTGCGCATTATGCTTACCAAACGTTACGGCATTAAAGCTTTTTGGCATTAGGAGATTTCCCATGAAACTTAATATTTGTCATTTGTATCCCGATTTGTTAAATCTATATGGGGATCAAGGGAATATTATTTGCATGAAAAAGCGTCTTGAATGGCGGCATGTTGATGTGATTGTTACGCTGTGCGGAGTTGGCGATCCTTTAAATGCGTCGGAATACGATTTGTATTTCATCGGAGGCGGTCAGGATTTTGAGCAGGAAGTGCTTTTGGATGATCTGAAAGGCGCCAAAGCACAAGCCGTCAAATCAGCCATTGAGGATGGAAAAACGATGCTCGCGATTTGCGGCGGTTATCAAATGCTTGGCCATTATTATAAAACATGGGACGGCAAACAGATGGATTATCTCGGCGCTTTGGATTTTTATACCGAAGGGCGAAAAGAACGGATGATCGGCAATTATGTTTATTCACTTACCGATGAGCCATCGGTGAAAGTTGTCGGCTTTGAAAATCATTCGGGAAAAACGTATCTAGGAAATGGCGTCACGCCGATGGGAAATGTGCTGAAGGGCAACGGCAATAACGGAGAAGACGGCACCGAAGGCGCGCGATATAAAAATGTCTTCGCTACCTACAGTCATGGTGCGCTTTTGCCCAAAAATCCAAAGGTTTGCGATTTGATTTTAAAAACGGCTCTCGAATACAAATACGGACAAGTTGAGCTTGTGTCTCTTGACGATACGGTTGAAAAAACGGCTCACGACGCCATGATTGAAAAATTATTATAACGCTTATAACCATTCGGAGGAATAAAAATGTACGATGATTTCGCGCGGGTATATGACGCGCTGATGCAGGATATTCAATATAAAGATTGGGCGGATTATGTGTTCCGAATTTTTTTAAATGCGCCTATTCCCGTCAAACGCGTTTTGGAATTTGGTTGCGGCACCGGCAATATTACACTGGAACTGGCAAAAAAAGGCTATGATATGACTGCTGTGGATATTTCCGAAAGTATGCTGACTGTTGCGGATGAAAAGGCAGAATCTCAAGGAATAGACAATATACGTTTTTATAAAGGCGATATGAGTAACTTCGCAATTGGAGAGACTTTTGACGCTGTGATCTGCTGTTGTGATTCGGTTAATTATCTTCCGAATCGACAGGCTTTTGAAAACTTCATTCTTTGCGCGTCCGAATGTTTGGCTCCTGGCGGACTTCTGATGTTCGATATGAATACACCTTTAAAATATAAGGATGTGATTGCCGACAATACCTTTGTTTATAATTTGGACGACGTATTTTGCGTATGGGAAAATATTCCCGGCGATGGCGTCATGAATTTTGATTTGTCCTTTTTTACCAAACGTGACGACGGCCTTTACGAACGTTTTGAAGAGTCGCAAAGTCAAACTATTTTTAAAGTGGAAGACGTTTTTAAAATGCTAAAGATTCCTGAGTTTAAAAATCAGAAAATTTACGCGTTTGGAACATTTTTGGGTGGTAGCTCCGATTGCGACCGCGTCCAATTTGTTTGTGAAAAACGATAATATCGCAAAAAAGAAAAATCAAAAAAAGTAAAAAAAACATTTGACATTGGCATTAACCTAACGTATAATAATGCTTGTCGTGAAGAACACGGTCGCTTAGCTCAGCTGGGAGAGCACCTGCCTTACAAGCAGGGGGTCACAGGTTCGAGCCCTGTAGCGACCACCATTCTTACGCGGCTTGGTAGTTCAGTTGGTTAGAATGCCAGCCTGTCACGCTGGAGGTCGTGAGTTCGAGTCTCATCCAAGTCGCCATCCATGCCCAGATAGCTCAGTCGGTAGAGCAGGGGACTGAAAATCCCCGTGTCGGTGGTTCGATTCCGCCTCTGGGCACCATTTGCGGAAGTGGCTCAGTGGTAGAGCATCGCCTTGCCAAGGCGAGGGTCGCGAGTTCAAATCTCGTCTTCCGCTCCATTTTGAAAGAACAGCCGACTGGTCATCAGTCGGCTCTTTTCTTCTTTTCAAGACAGCGGCATTTCTCACGCTTTGCGAAAACTTTTCTTTTTCAAATGGGAAATTGCGAAAGAAATAATAAATAATCCTTGATTTTCCATCGTTTTTCCCTTATACTAAGATGCGTTGGAAGGAAAGTGTTTTCAACTGATATATCAATGGTGCCATAGCCAAGCGGTAAGGCAAAGGTCTGCAACACCTCTATCACCAGTTCGATTCTGGTTGGCACCTCCAATTGCTGATAAACGTCAAGTCTGAATGACTTGGCGTTTCTTACGTTATGGATGATTTACCAAAGGATTGGATATGCTAAAAACAAATCCATATATAAAAGAAGCGCTTAAACAATCTGTCAAACCGAAAATACTTTTTTCGGCGGCAACCGCTGCGGTTGTGTTTGCGAGTTTAATCACGAAGCTTCCGGATGACATTTTCGCGGGATCGAATGAAGCTTATCTGCGTGTGCCTAATGTCAACGATTATTTGATGGCTGTGCTGACTTTTTTGGTGTGCTATGCTATTTTGACAGGCTTTCAAAGCTTTTATGGCCGAATTCGTAACGAAGAGACAAAGGCGCTCTCTGCAAAGCGAGGCCTCATCATCTTTGTCATCCTGTGCCTTTGTTGGCTGCCCTATTGGCTAACCTATTTTCCCGGAGGGTTATACAGTGACACTATTCTATGTTTTCGTATGGCTATGGGCAAGAGAGCATTGACTAATCATCATCCGGTTTTATATACGGGAATCATCAAAGCGTGTTTTTTGATTTCACAAGGGAGCCCCCAAGGCGCGACGTTTTGGCTGACCTTAGTTCAGTATGTTTTTTCTGCCGGCGTGCTCTCTTATCTTGTGGTTTGGCTGTCTCGAAGAGGTATCGGTTATATCGGCACGGCGCTTACGGTTATCTTTTTTGCGATTTTTCCTTTTTTTCCGCTTTACGCGGTGTATAATTGGAAAGACACGTTGTTTTCGATGTGCCTGGTGATGTTCACTCTTGCGGTTTTTGATATCTTGCTTTCAAAAGCCGAGATGCTCAAAAACGTCAAAAGCGCGGTTTCGTATTTTGGATGGGGAATCCTTGTTTGTTTCCTTCGAAACAACGGTGTATTTATCGTTCTTTTGACAACGATTATTCTCATCATCGCATACCGAGATACTGTCATCAAACAGGCGAAACCTTTTATGATAACCGCAACCGCAACGCTGGCGCTTGTCATTCTCATTCAGGGTCCCGGTTTTACTGCCCTTGGTTTGAATGTTGACACTGCCGTGGAGAGCCTCGGCATTCCGATTCAGCAGACTGCCGCGGTCATAGCAAAAGATCAGATTACAAAAGAAGATACAGCATATTATCAACAGATACTTTCCATTAATCATTGGAAAAAATACTACACGCCATTGGTAGTGGATTCCCTGAAATGGAGTGCGCCGAATTTTAATTCCCGACCGATTGAAGATCATCCGGGCGAGTTTTTGCGCCGATGGGCAACACTTTTGCCAGCGCATTTACCCACAATGATAGAGGCATACCTGATGGCGACCAACTCATATTGGAATCTTATTCGAACCATGGGAATCTGTAATTTTGAGACCGGTATTTGGTTTGAGGACATTGGTGTGACGAATACCAATCTGCTCAAAAAAGCAACAACCATTGATCTCTCGGGATTCGTGGAGAAAATCCCTCCGCTTCCGGAAGGGCTTTGTCTTTTTGCCTTGCTCAGCGGTGTCATTTTGCTCGTTCTGACAGGAAAATCATCTATCGCTCTCGGTTACACACCGATAATTATTGCTGTGATCACCGTGTTTTTGGCGACACCCATCGCGTCCACTCTGCGCTATGTGTTTTATCTGGTTCCGATGATGCCGGTTTACTTTTTGGCGCCGCTTTTGCGCGAAGAAAATGCTTATGAGATTCTCACCGGCGCCGTTGTTTGACAGATTCAATCGGATTCGGATTTGTTGCCACAATGAAATCCAAATAAAAAGGAGAGACCGGTTTTGTACGAATATATAAAAGGAAAATATGAAGGAGCCGCCGATAACGGCGTCATCATCGAACTCGCCGGGATGGGCTATCTTGTTGGTGTATCCCAGACTACAATGGCCGATATGCCCAAACTTCACGAAAGCGTCATGCTTTATCTGCATCCTGTTTTTGCCGAAAACAATGTGGGGCTATACGGATTTTCAAATGAAAAAGAACGCGAGCTGTTTCGGACGCTTATCGGCGTGAGCGGTGTCGGTCCCAAAGCAGCAATGGGCATTTTATCCGCTTTTTCGCCCGGAAAACTCATCGGGCATATCATGCGAAAAGACGCCAAAGCAATCGCCACAGCCAAAGGTATCGGACCGAAAACCGCCGAGCGCATTGTTTTGGAATTAAAAAATCATTATAAGAATTATGATTCGGACGATTTGGAAGATGTCAACTTTGATGTCGGCGCGACCGAAAAAATGCGAAATGCCGACAATATATACAACGAAGCAGTAACCGGTCTTTTGGGACTTGGTTATTCCTATCAGGAAGCATCGCGATTGGTCGATCAGGTGATTGGGCCGGATATGACGATCTCGGATGTGTTGCAAAGCGCCTTAAGCGCCGCGTCCAAACAATAATAGGTTTGTTGTTAATTAGTCGTTAAGAGGAAAAAATTTTGAAAGACAGAATTATTACCACCGAGTTTACCGAACAGGACATCTCGACGGAGCCGACCCTTCGCCCGAAGTCTCTAGACGCGTATATCGGTCAAAATAAAGTAAAAAAACAAATGCGCATCTTTATCGAAGCGGCAAAGAACCGCGGCGAGCCACTTGATCACGTTTTGCTTTATGGGCCTCCGGGACTGGGCAAAACGACTCTTGCCGGCATTATTGCCGAAGAGATGGGCACCGGTTTTCGGGTAACTTCCGGTCCCGCTATTGAAAAGCCCGGCGATTTGGCCGCTATTCTAACGACCCTCAAAGCCGGTGATGTGCTTTTTATCGATGAAATTCACCGCATGCAGCGCACGGTAGAAGAGGTGCTTTATCCCGCGATGGAAGATTTTGCCCTTGATATTATCATTGGAAAAGGGCCGGGAGCCAAAAGCGTCCGCTTGGATTTGCCCAAATTTACGCTGGTCGGCGCCACCACCCGGGCTGGTTCTCTTTCGGCGCCGCTTAGAGATCGTTTTGGTGTGACCCAGCGCTTGGAACTTTACAACGTCGTCGACCTCGCTGCCATTATTTCGCGTTCGGCGCAAATTTTAGGCATTGCCATAGATCCCGAAGGCGCAAAGGCATTGGCGGCCCGTTCAAGGGGAACACCGCGGATTGCCAACAGACTTTTGAAGCGTGTCAGAGATTACGCTCAAATCGAAGGAGCGGGAGTCATCGACGCTAAGACGACAGCCACGGCATTAAAGCTTTTCGAAGTGGATGAAAAAGGCCTCGATGAAACCGACAGACGGATGCTGCGTGCCATTATTGAAAAATTCGATGGCGGTCCTGTTGGGCTTGATACCCTGGCAACGTCCATCGGAGAGGAAAGCGCGACCATTGAAGAAGTTTATGAACCCTATTTAATCCAGTTGGGATACATAGCCCGAACACCCAGAGGACGCGTAATCACTCCCGGAGGAAAAGCTCATTTGGGACTTGAAAATGCTGCTTCCGATGATGTTAGCCAAATTACCATGCGTTTTTTTGATGAGGAAGAATAAATGAACGGGAAGACATATTTGACAACTGAGGATTTTTATTATGAATTGCCCGAGGAGCTCATCGCGCAAAGTCCGGTCGAAAATCGCGATCATTCAAGGCTTATGGCTGTAAACCGAAAAAACGGTGAGATAACAGACACCTATTTTCACTGTATTATCGATTATTTAAAGCCCGGCGATCTTTTGGTGATGAATAATACCAAAGTGCTTCCTGCTCGGATTTTCGGTCGAAAAAAGGAAACCGGCGGCAGGGTTGAACTGCTGCTTCTCAAAAGATTGGATGACAATCGATGGGAGACGATGGTCAAGCCCGGGAAAAAAGCTAAGCCCGGCGCAGTCATCGTGTTTGACCGCGGCCTTGAGGGAAAGATTGAACAAACCATCGATGGCGGACTTCGCGTCATTCGGTTTGATTATGAAGGCGTCTTTGAAGAAATTTTGGATGCCATCGGCACGATGCCGCTGCCGCCTTACATTCACGAAACGCTCAAAGATCAAAGCCGTTATCAAACAGTCTATGCTGAAGTGGAAGGCAGCGCGGCGGCGCCGACGGCGGGTCTTCATTTCACGCCGGAACTTCTAAACAAAATCGAAGAAATGGGCGTAAGAACTGCGAAAGTGACATTGGATGTCGGCATCGGAACCTTTCGTCCGGTAAAGGCTGACCAAATTGCTGATCATCAGATGCATTCGGAGCATTATCGTTTGCCATCTGAGACGGCCTCCGACATTGCAAAAACAAAAGCCGAAGGCGGCCGCGTAATTGCCGTAGGCACCACAACAGTCCGAACATTGGAGAGTGTTGCGCAAAAGCATGACGGGAAAATTGTCCCTGATTCGGGAAATACGAACATTTTCATTTATCCGGGATACGATTGGCAGGTTGTCGACGCGCTGATTACCAATTTTCATTTGCCGAAATCTACATTGTTGATGCTGGTCTCTTCCTTTTATGACAGGGAGAAGGTGCTTGCGGCTTATCAGCATGCTGTTGCAGAACAATATCGATTTTTTAGTTTCGGCGACGCGATGTTTTTGTATTAAAATATTCATTTCCCGATGAACAGGTGTTATGATATCAATATTAACCATTCTCAACCTTTGGGATTGAGAAAAAAACGGCATTGACACTCAATGGGATGCCGACACAGACAGAGGAGAAGGCTTTTGTTTCGTTACGAACTTATAAAAGAAGAAAAACATACCGGTGCCCGTCTGGGGCGCATCATTACCGATCATGGTGAAATCGAAACGCCGATTTTTATGCCCGTCGGCACTCAGGCAACTGTAAAATCCATGGATTTTCGCGATCTACATGATTTAAACGCTCAGATTATTCTGGGCAATACCTATCACTTGTATTTAAGACCCGGTGAGGATATTATCCAAGCGGCCGGGGGACTTCACAAGTTTATGCATTGGGATCGTCCGATATTGACGGACTCCGGCGGATTTCAGGTGTTTTCTTTGGGAGATCTCAGAAAAATTTCCGAGGAAGGCGTGCAGTTCGCTTCTCATTTGGATGGCTCGCGCCACATGATGACGCCGGAAAAAGCCACTCGTTTGCAAAACGTCATCGGCAGCGATATTATGATGTGTTTTGATGAATGCGCGCCGGCTTCCGCTGATTACGAATATACAAAAAAATCAATGGAGCTGACAACCCGTTGGGCGGCCAGATGTAAAGCCGCTCACGAAAATCCAGAACATCAAGCGCTTTTCGGCATTGTCCAAGGCGGCATGTTTGAGGATTTGCGTGCCAAAAGCGCGCATGATCTTGTCGCGATGGATTTTCCGGGATACAGCATCGGCGGCCTTAGTGTTGGAGAATCCAAAGCAACAATGTATCATCTGCTTGATATTACCACGCCGCTTTTACCTAGGGAAAAACCCCGCTATTTGATGGGCGTCGGCAGTGTTGACGCGCTGATTGAGGGTGTGATCCGAGGCATTGACATGTTTGACTGCGTGCTGCAAACGCGCATTGCCCGAAACGGCACGGCAATGACTTCTCACGGCCGCGTCGTTGTGCGCAACGCGACCTACGCGAAAGATTTTTCACCGTTGGATCCGGAATGTGATTGCTATGTTTGTCAAAATCATACCCGCGCTTATTTGCGTCATTTGATAAAATGTAATGAAATATTGGGCGCTAGATTATTGACATATCACAATTTATATTTTACACTTAACCTA